>NZ_JBEZXE010000038.1:0-88838 GCF_040637885.1 Kitasatospora sp. NPDC028055
GTCGGCGAGCCCCCAGGGGTGGTACGCGCGGGCCTGCGGCGGGGCGACCCGGGCGATCGCGACCATCAACCCGCCACTGGCGTCCAGGACTTCGAACGATGGTCTTGAACCCGGTGATGGGCAGGGTGTTGAACTCGACGTTGCCGCCGGTGAGGTTGGGCGCCTGCTGGGCGAAGTCGAGGATGTTCCACTCGTTGTCGATCACGACGTCCTTCTTCACCACCCCGAACAGCTTCTGCATCTGTCCGAAGTCGTTGAGGATGCCCTGCTGCTTGAGCTTGTACTCGACCGAGGAGATGAACGCCTGCTGCCGGTGGGTGCGGTCGAGGTCGCCGTTGGTGAGGTGGTGGCGCTGGCGGACGAAGGACAGTGCCTGGGCGGCGTCCAAGGAGCTGATCCCGGCGGGCAGTTTGAGGCCGGTGCCGCCGCCCTCGTGCGCGGCGGTCCGGGCGATGATCGGATCGTCGACCGGGTGGTTGAGGCAGACCTGGATCGGTTCCACGGCCTTGGCGATGTCGTAGAAGCCGATCAGGTTGACCTCGGCGAAGTGGTCGATCGGGACGTCCAGGAAGCTCTGCACGGTCTGGATCGTGGCCGAGCGGCCGGCCTCCCGGCTCTGCCGTTCCAGATCCGCCTTGGAGAGGCCCTTGCCCGCGAGCTTCGACTCGGCGGCCTCCTTGGCGATGCCGTAGGCCTCCTTGATCTTGTGCATCTTGCCGTCGGCGCCGGCGGTCTGCACGTAGTCGTCGCGTGGCACGGACAGCGCGGTCACCTTCCCGCCGTTGGCCGGGATGTGCAGCACGATCAGGGCGTTGGTGTTGTAGCCGCCGATCTCGCTGGAGCCGGCGTGCAGTTCGTCCTCGACGAACTGCTTGGGCAGGTCGTTGCCGTCCATGTCCTTGCGGCTGTCGAGGCCGATCAGCAGCAGGTTGACGGACTTGTCCAGGTGCGGCGGGGCGTTCTTCTTCGCCTCGTTCAGCGCACCGGACTTGATCATGCCGTCGTCCAGGCTGCGGTACTCGTACCAGGTGAAGCCGCTGGCGCCGAGCACGGCGGCCGAGACGGTGCAGGCCAGGGTGCGGCCGGCCACGGTCAGCGGGGCGGAGCCTCGGCGCGGGGACCGGCCGCGCGGGCGCTTGGCGCGATTGGTGTGGTTGGTGCGGTTGGTGCGCTCAGCCACGGCGGCCCCTTCCGCTCGGGGCCCCGGCCCTGGGGGGCCGGCGGCGGTCCAGCACCGTGCGCACCACGATCACCAGCAGTGCGACCGCCAGCGCCGTCGCCATCACCGGGAACGCCCCGACCACCCAGCGCACCGCGCCGGTGCCCAGCCCCTTGCCCTGGTACTTGGCGGGATCGGCCGCGTACTCGACGCCCGAGGCCGTCAGCAGCACCACCACGGGGGTCGCGGTCAGCACCCACCAGCGGCCGCTCCGGCTGCACAGCACCGCCGCGACGCCGGTGCCGAGCACCGCGCCGACCGCGAACAGGATGCCGACGCCGGGGCCGCCCAGTTCGTCGCCGATCCCGCCCAGCAGCGGCAGCCCGACCGCGGCGAGCGCGGCGACCGCTCCGCCGCGCCGACGGGCCTGGTGCCTGCGGCGCGAGGCCCCGGCGCGCTGGGTGCGGGTCTCCCGCGACGGGTCGGGGTCACCGCCGGCCGCGCGGGAGCGCTGGGCAGGCACGGCGGGGTCCTCGGTGCGAGGTCCCGCGTCCTGGTACGGCGTTCTCGCCCGCTGGCCGGCCATGCGCACTTCCCTCGATCGTTTCGGCTGCGGCGGCGCGACCACGCCGCCCGTCGTGCCGGGACGCCATCCGTCCGCCGGCAATTCCCGCTGTCTACAGGCCTGTAGAGGCTGGTCTGGAGCATACAAACCCATTTCGGCAAAGTCACTCGCCGCCGTTCCGCAGCGGCGGGCCGCCCGGCCGCCCCTCGTTAGGATGACCATGATCCCCGCCACGTCGGCACACCAACAGGAACGCACAAGAGGAGTAGAGCGTCACCATGTTTGAAAGTCTTAAGAACATCGCGGACAAGGCCACCGACCTCGCCCGCGAGCACAGCGACGTGCTCGGGCAGGGTCTGGAGAAGGTCGGCGACGTGATCGACGACCGCACGGACGGCAAGTACAGCGGGCAGATCGACACCGGTGTCGAGAAGGCGAAGGACTTCCTGCGCAACCTCGACGGCGACGCGAAGTCCGCCGAGTAGCACCGGCCGGGCCTCCCGCGGGGCGCGAGCGACCGTACGGCGGTCGAACTGGATGACGGGCGAACGGGGAGGGTCGACGGCGGTGAGCGAGGAGCAGAAGGGTCCGCGCTGGGGGCGCTGGATCGTGATCGGCGTGCTGGCCGCGGCCGGGTGGGGCATCGTCCGCAGCGGCGGCCACGAGCCCGGGGCCGCTTCGGCGACGCCCTCGTCCACGTCCTCGTCGTCCGCCGCCGCCCCGTCGTCGGCCGGATCCGGCGGGCCGTCGGCGGCCCCGTCGAAGCCCTCCGGCCCCTACGAGCCCGCCGACTACGCGGCGCCGGTGCGCCAGTACGCGGCCGAGGCCGGGGTCAACCCCCAGCTGCTGATGGCGATCCTCTACAACGAGGCGTACAAGCCGCACGACCCCGACTTCGAGCGGGCCTGGCAGCGCAACAAGCCGGACGCCGCCTTCGGCATCGCCAACATGCACCGGGCCGCCTTCGACGACACCAAGCCGGGCCGCCCGTTCGCCTCCCGCCGCTGGGAGGAGCTGCCGGACGACCGCAACCTGGCCGTCCAGGCAGCCGCCTGGCACCTCCACGACCTCGCCGAACAGCTCCCCGCCAAAGTGGGCGCCCCGCTGAACCAGGACGAGCTGCTCGCCCTCGGCTACAACGCCGGGGCGGGCAACATGCTCGCCTTCGCCCGGGGCGTCAAGATCGGCCCGCAGGCGCAGTCCTACCTGGACCGCCTGCACGACAACTGGGCGAAGTCCGGCGAGGCCGTGAAGCAGCGGTGACGGCCGGTCAGCTCGCGCCGAGCTGGGCGGCCCACTTGGCGCGCCAGGCGAGCGCGTCGGCGACGCCCTCGGCGAGGGTGCGCCGCGGCGTCCAGTCGAGCAGTTCGCGGGCGGCGTCGACGGAGGCGTAGCAGCCGATCACGTCGCCCGGGCGCGGGCCGGCCTCGCGGACGTCCAGCTCGGTGCCGACGGCCTGTTCGAAGGCGGCGACCAGCTCGCGGACGGTGGTGCCCTCGCCCGTCCCGACGTTGATCGCCCGGAAGCGGTCGGCCGCGTCGGGGGCGATCACCTCGTCGAACCGGAGCAGTGCCGCGACGTGGGCCTCCGCCAGGTCCTGGACGTGGACGTAGTCGCGGATGCCGGAGCCGTCCCGGGTCGGCCAGTCGACGCCGGTGACGGTGAACGGGGTGCCCTCGGTGTGGGCCTCGATCAGCTTGCCCAGGGCGTGGCTGGGGTTGAGGTTCTGCAGACCGGTGCGCAGCCGGGAGTCGGCGCCGACCGGGTTGAAGTACCGCAGGGTGATGACCCGCTGCCGCTCGGCGCCCTCGCCCCGGGTCCAGTCCTGGAGCACCTGCTCCATCATCAGCTTGGTGCGGGCGTACGGGCTGTTCGCCTCCAGCGCGGAGTCCTCGTCGACCCGGCCGTCCGGGGTGGGCGCGTAGATCGAGGCGGAGCTGCTGAACACCACCCGGGTGCAGCCGTGGCGCTGGAGGGCGTCGAGCAGTTCGACGGTCTTGGCGACGTTCTCCCGGTAGTAGAACAGCGGCTTGGCCACCGACTCCGGGACGACGATCCTGGCCGCGCAGTGCACGGTCGCGTCGATGTCCGGGTGTTCGGTGAAGATCCGGTCCAGCAGGGCGGCGTCGGCGATGTCGCCCTGGTAGAAGACGCGGTTCTCCACGAACTCGGCGCGGCCCTTGGACAGGTCGTCCAGGACGACCGGGGTGATGCCCCGGTCCAGCAGGACCGAGGCCACCGTGCTGCCGATGAAGCCGGCACCGCCGGTGATCAGGACCTTCCTCATACGCGGATGCTCCCTTGCGATCGGCCGGGCGTCCGGTGACGCCCGGTGATCGCTCAGACGTGCCTCCTGCGCCACAAGGTTCCCGGTTTGCCGTGCGGCATGGATCACGGGTCGCCGACGGCCGGCCGGGGCGGCGCCGCGCTCCGGTCCGTCAGCGGCGGGCGCGTCCGCGCAGCCAGAAGCCGGTGCCGACCAGCAGCACGGCCGCGGCGGCGGTGCCGATGGCGGCCCAGGTGGTGGCGTCGTCGGTGCTCTCGTGGGCGGGCGCGGCGGTGGTGGCCGCGGCGGCCAGCACGGTCGGGCCTGCGGTTGGCGTGGCGCCGGACGCGGCGGAGGCGGAGGAGCTGGCGGAGGCGGAGGCCGAGGCGTTGGCAGACGTGGCGGCCGAGGCGGAGGCGGAGGCCGAGGAGGAGGCGGCCGCATCCAGCAGTGCCGGGTCGCTGATCGCCGCCGGCTCGACGTCGAGTTCGCGCTCGCCGTGGCCCAGCGAGGGGAAGGCGCAGTCGACGGAGATCTTCCAGTGCCCGGCGGGCAGCAGCTCCCGGGTGGTGTAGGTGCCCGGGCGGCCCGGCACGGCGACCAGTCGCCAGGGGCCGACGGTCCGGCCGTCGGCGGCGGTCGCGGAGAGCGTACCGGCGAACTCCTCGGTGACCGGGTCGTGGTCGTTCTCCCAGGTGGCGACGGTGCTGATCCGGCCGTCCTGCTGACCGGTCACGTCCAGGTGGACGGTGTCACCGTGGGCGGCAGCGGGCGTGGCGGTGGGCAGGACGGTGACGGCGGCGAGGGCTAGGGAGGCGAGCAGCGGGCGGGTGCGGGTTCGCATGGCGGGCGGTCCTCGGCGGGTGGGGTGAGGGTTCGTGGAGCGGCGGCGCCGGGTGCGACCGCCATCCGGTGGTGGCGGCCGCACCCGTGGTGCGGGGTCGTACACAGTGGTGCGGGGTGGTGGTGCGGGACGGTGCGGGATCGCGCGGTCGTACCGAGCTACGAGGTCTTCAGCAGCGACCAGTCCTGGTACGGCCGGCCGTTCGGCTGCTGCAACTCCAGCAGCCAACCACCGTAGTACCAACGGTCGCTGAGCCCGAGCACCAGGCCGGTCCCGTCGGCGGTGAGGGTGAACCCGCCATCGGTGGCGGCGAGTTGCCACTTCTGCGAAGCGGCGTCGGAGCACGGCTGCTGCGCCACGTACTGCCCGGCCACCGGGGTACCGCCGAGCTGCAGGCACTTGCCCGAGCGCGCGGACTTGATCCGCAGTGCGCCGTTGCCGGCGTCCTCGAACTGCCACTTCTGGTTGGCGTAGCCGGTGCGCTGGTAGCCGATCGCCACGGTGCCGTCGTTCATCGAGCTGCCCCACAGGTCGGCTGCCTGGCCGGTGAGGCCGTTGACCATGCTGTAGCGGGTGCCGGGCTGCGGGCGGCCGGCGTCGGCGAGGGTGCGGAAGTTCGCCGCGCGGCCGGGCTTGCCGACCGTTCCGGCGGCGTCGCGGACGGCGACGGCCACGGTGTAGCCGGTGCCGGGCGCCAGCCGGACCACGCCGACCACGGTCGAGCGGACGGTGCCGATGGTCTCGCCGTTCAGCTGGACGTCGTAACCGGCGGCGGCGGGAACCGCGTTCCAGCTCAGCACGACCGAGTTCTGGGTGATCTGACTCGTCGTCACATCGGGGCCGGTGCCGCCCGGGGCCGGGGTCCTGGTCGGCGACGGGGAGCCGGTGGGCGTGGCGGTGGGGCCGCCGGTGGGCGTGGGGGACGGCGAGGGCGTGCGGGTGGGCGTTCCCGTGGGGGTCGGGCCAGCGGTCTGGGTCGGTGTCGGAGTCGGGGTGGGGTTCGGACCGGTCCCGCCGCCGTTGCCCGCGATGAGGAAGCGGTTGTTCGCGACGTTCCAGTGCGTGGCCAGGTAACTGCCGGGCGCCGGGGCGGTGTTGTAGTAGTCGTCGTGGTTGCAGTCGAGCCGGTCGTCATGCGCGCGGTCCGCGCAGGCGATCCGCATCTGCGGGTAGTACGGGGCGTCCGAATAGCACATGATGTCCCACTCGTCCGTGCAGTGACCGGCCTTGCTGGAGTTGGGTGCACTGTTGTTCACCGCGCCCAGGTTGTGGCCGAGCTCGTGCGCGGCGGTGCTCCCGCTCCAGCAGCCGGAGTCGGTCCGGCCGTACGAGGGGCCGAAGTTGCTGAGGTTGTCCTGGCCCGGGCGCTCGTCACCGGCGAAGGTGCCGATCCCGCAGTACACCTTGGCGTCGGTGAACATCATGTACTTGCGGTCCTTGCGGTTGAACCCCTGCGCAGCCAGCGCACGGTTGCTCGCGTTGAAGTCCTGGATCTCGGAGTCGGCGATCTGCACGTTCAACACCGAGGCCGTGCAGTCCGGTTCGGTGACGAAGCGGACGTGCCGCACACCGCCGGTCTCGGCGGCGCTGGCGTTGTAGATGACGTCGACGTCCGCGGCCCACTTCTTGAAGGAGGACAGGTACTGGGCGAACCGGTCGTTGCCGGGGGTGTGCACGTACACCACCTGGACGCGGTTGCCGCTGCTGCCGTCACCCTCGCAGACCAGGCCCGATCCGGCGGCCGGGGCGGCGGCGGGCGGGGCAGCTGCGTCCTGCCCTGCGGAGCCCTGGCCGGCCTCGCTGAGCAGCGCCTTCCGGGCGGCGTCGAGGACGGGGGCACCGCCCTTCAACAGGTCGGCGGCGGAGGGGGGTTGGGATCCGGTGGGCGGGGTGAGCTCGGGCACCCGGGCGGCCGGGGCGGCGACCGGCGGAACGTCCTTGTGGATGTCCACGTCCTTGGGCGGCGCGTCCGGGCCGTGGCTGCACTGGGCGCTGCCGGTGACCTCCAGCATGTTGCCGCAGCGGTCACCGGTCGGCAGGTTCAACCCCGTGTAGACCAGCCCGCGGTCGGGCTGGTCCTTGGGTATCGCCTTGGGCGGAGCGGCCTTCTCGTCCCGCTTCGGAGCGGGCGCCCTGGTGGCACCCTCGGCCGTGCCGGTCTCCCCCGGGCCACCGTCGTCCGCGACCGCGTCGAGCGGCGCGTCCGCCGCCGTGGCGGCGCTGCGCATCGCCCCGGGCTCCAGCGCGGTGCGCAGGCCCAGGGTGCCCACGACCAGTGCGACCGCGACCGCCACGGCGACCAGGGCGCTCCTGCGGGTGAGCCTGCGGCGCCTGCGCCGACGGAGTTCGCTGCTCCGGTGTCCCATCGCGTTCCTTTCCTCGTGCGACGGTCCGGGCCCCGTGGTGAGGGGTCCGAACCTTCCGACACGAGGGAGAGCGGGTGGGGCGGCGGGGAATAACAGAAACCTCTTGCGAAATTCCCGGGCCCGTTCGAGACGCGGCGAGACGAGGCGAGGCGAGACCCGGCAGGGCGGGGCGGGGCCAGGCGGAGCGGAGCCCAGCCGCCCGGACGGCGAAGTGCCGGGGAGCGCACTCGGGGGGTACGCGCTCCCCGGCACAGGGGTGGTGGCGGCCACCCGGCCGGAACCCCCGGGGCCTGCGCCCCGGCGGCCGTGTCGAATGCTAGACCTCCCGCCGGGAGTCGACCAGCGCCCCGGACAGCGAAGTTTCCGCCTCGGACATGCCATCGCCATCCGTGACATGACGATCCGTCACTTGGCTCACTCCAGCCCTCGCCCCGGCCCCCGGCCGGCCGTCAGGCCGCGACCTCCACCCGGGCCGGGCCACCAGCTGCCGGGCCACCGGCTGCCGGGCCGCCGAGCACCGGACCAGCGACCACCGGACCACTCACCGCCCCCGCCGCACCGCGGCCGCCGTGCAACCGGGCCAGCCCGGCGGCGAGCAACGCCCGGTCCCCGGCGAGCCACACCCGCAGCGCGGCGGAGAGCGCGGCACTGGCCGGGCCCGCCGACGGTCCGCCGGTGCGCACCAGCCGCTCGCCGAGCAGCGGCAGCAGGTCCGCGACCGGCGCGGGCAGCCAGAGGGTGACCGCACAGGGCGCCGGCCGGGCCAGGACCCGCAGCAGCGGCAGCACCGAACCGTCGTCGTGCAGCGAGGGGATGACCTCCAGCAGCCCGTCGACCGCGACGCCGGAGACGTCGCCGCCGTGGCCGCGCGCGAGGTCCCGCAGCAGCGCCCGCTCGGCGGCCGTAATCCGGACAGTCAGCATGACCTCGTCATCGCAGTCCATGGTCCCGTTCCCCTGTCGTGGAATTGGTGGAATCTGGAGGGTCGTGGAGCCCGGCGGGCGGTGCGGTCCGACGGGGCAGTGCGGTACAGGCGGGCAGTGCGGTACGGGCGGGCAGTGCGGTACGGGGCATTCCTGCCCCGCGACCGCCGTCCGCTACCGGCGTTATCAGGCCGTAGTGCCGCCCGCCGTAGCGGCGGTGGAGCACCCGGGGGCGGCGGGCCGGGAGAGCTCGGCCGCCCTCGGGGGCGGTGTGGCAGACGAACGGGCACCCGGACAGCCGGCGGGCCGGTGGCGCAGACGGGTCATCGGATTCCTCCTTCTCCGCCCACCATGCTGGCCCTCGCGTGGCCGTGCGGCGAGGGTCCAAAGACCCTCCCGTCGGGACCCGTACGGCCGCCGGGAAGAGGACATCGGCGCAGGTCAGGGCAGCGGGAGCGGGCCGGCCCGGGGTCGGCGGGCGGGCCGGGCGGCGGGCCTGACGGAGGCACGGGCGCGGGGCCGGCACGATGCTCGTCCGTTGGAGTGATCCGGGCGCGTTCGGCGCAACGCCCGTCGGACCGGCGCGTTTCCCATGGCGTGCGCCCTCTGCCCCGGGCGCACGCGGGGTCCGCGCTCGACGGCCCCCGCCACCCGGCCGGCCGGCCGGTGCCCTCCCCCGGTACCGCCCGCACCGGCCTCTCTGGTGAGAGGAAGTGTCATGACCCTGCCGACCAACGCCCTGCTGGCAGAGACACGGAAACGGATCGTCCCCCCGAGAACCACGCCGCCCCCCGCACCCGCACCCCGAGCCGCCGTCCCCCCGCTCGCCCCCGGCGCCCTGCCCGGACTCGGCCACGCGGCCGCCCTGCTGCGCGACCCGCTCGGCTTCCTCGGCTCGCTGGCCCGCCACGGCGGCGTGGTCCGCATCCGGCTCGGGCCCCGCACCGTCTGCGTGGTGACCGACGCCCGGCTGGTCCACACCCTGCTCGTCGCCCTCGCCCACGACTGCCCGCGCGGCGCCGTCCAGGACACCCTCAAGACCGCCTTCGGCGACGGCCTGCTGATGTCCGAGGGGCAGGCGCACCGCGACCGCCGCCGGATCATCCAGCCCGCCTTCGGCCCCGACCGGATGGCCGGCTACCTGGCGGTGATGCACCAGGTCACCGAGGAGCGGGCCGGCCGCTGGCGCCCCGGCCAAGTCCTCGACGTGGCCAAGGAGATGAACCACCTCGCGCTGGAGATCGTGACCCGCTCACTGTTCGACGCCCGGCTCAGCGAGGACGCCACCCTCGCCTTCCACCGGGCGCTGCCCGACCTGGTGAAGGGGCAGATCGTCCAGTCCCTCTACCCCCACCCGGCGCTCGCCCGGCTCCCGCTGCCCGTCAACCGGCGCTTCGACGCCGCCGTCCGGGTGCTCAACCGGGTGGTCGACCAGGCCGTCAACGGCCGCCCCGGAACGGCCCGTCCGGACCAGCGCGGCACCCTGCCGGCCCTGCTGCGCGCCGCCACCGACCCGGCCACCGGCCGCCCGCTCACCGAGGCCGACGTCCGCTCCGAGGCCATCACCATGTTCGGGGCCGGCACCGAGACGGTCTCCACCACGCTCACCTGGCTGCTCGACGAACTCCTGCGCCACCCCGAGGTCGAGGCCCGGGTGCTGGCCGAACTGGACGAGCACCTGCCCGCCGGGACCACCCCCACCCCCGAGGCGCTCGCCCGGCTCACGTACACCCGCAGTGTCACCCAGGAGGTGGTGCGGCTGCACGCCCCCAACGCCTTCCTGATGCGCACCGCCCGGGTGCCCGTCGACCTCGGCCCGTACCGGATCCCGGCCGGGACGGAGCTGCTGTACAGCCTCACCGCGCTGCACCGCGACCCGCTGCGCTACGACGATCCGTCGAGCTTCCGGCCCGAGCGCTGGCAGGACGGCGGCGGGCTCGGACGGCCGTCCTTCCTGCCCTTCGGGGCGGGCAAGCACAAGTGCATCGGCGAGGCCTTCGCCTGGGCCGAGCTGACCGTCGCGGCCGCCGCGATCCTGCGCCGCTGGCGGCCGGTGGCGGTGCCGGGGGCGCGGGCCCGGGAGGTGGTGTGGACCACCGTCCAGGCCCACGGCCTGCGGGTCCGGCTGGCGCCGCGCGGCTCCGCCGCGCCGAGTGCGGCCGCCTCCGCCTCCGCCACCGCCTCCGCGCCGACAGGGCGGGCCGTGCCTGCGGGCGCCGCCCTCACCGCAGGCCCCGCACCGGCCGGGACCGGCCCCGACCGACCGCACTCCGGCGGCTGTCCGCTCACCGGCACCACACCCCGCCCCGGCGCGCCCGCCGCCGTACCCCTCCCCCGGCCGCCCGCCGAACTGCGCGCCGCCGCCGACCGGCACGCCGACTGGGCGGTCCGCCACGGCCTGCTCGCCCCCACCGAACTCCCCGACTACCGGGCCTACGCCCTGCACGAGCTGATCGGCCACGCCTTCCCCCGCGCCCGGGGCACCGAACTGGACCTGCTGGTGGACATGCTGGGCTGGTTCACCGTCCTGGACGACCGCTTCGACGGCCCGCCCGGGCGCCGGCCCGCCGAGGCCCACGCGCTGGTCGACCCGCTGATCTCCGCCCTCGACGGCGACGCCCGCCCCGCGGCACCGGGCGACCTGCTCCTCACCGCCTGGCAGGAACTGTGGGAACGCCAGCGCCGGTCCACCTCGCCCGCCTGGCGCGCCCGGGCGGCCCGCGAGTGGCGCGCCTGCCTGGCCACCTTCCCCGCCGAGGCCGAGCACCGCGCCCGCGGCACCGTCCCCGCCCTCGGCCTGGCCGACACCATGCGGCTGCGCCGCCACGGCAGCTGCGTCTACCCGTTCATGAACATACTGGAACGGGTCCACGGCGCCGACGCCCCCGCCGCCCTGCACGCGGAACCCGCACTGCACCGCCTGCGCGCCAACACCGCCGACGCCGCGACGCTGATCAACGACCTCTACTCGCTGGAGCGGGAGGAACGGCAGAGCGCCGCCGCGTTCAACACCGTCCTCACCCTCCAGCGGGTCCGCGGCTGCACCCGCAGCCGGGCCGTCCGGGCGGTGCGCAGCCGGGTCAGCGCCCTGCACCGGGAGAACGAGCGGCTGCGCCGCGACCTGGCCCGCCGCCACCCGGCGGGGCGCTGGTACCTGGACGGCACCCGGGAACTGGTCGCCGGTGTCCAGGCCTGGACCAGCACCAGCGACCGCTACCTGGTGCCGGGCGACCGGGCTCGCTGACGGGCGTCGCGGGCGGCCCGGCCGCTACTTGCGGTCGCCGAGCGCGAACAGCAGCAGGACGAAGCCTGCGAACAGGTGGGTGGCGAAGATGTAGATGCCGGCGCGGATCAGCATCGCCTTGCGGCGGCGCTTCTCCTCGCTGGTGCTGTCGGCACTGTCGCCCATGGGGCTGCTCTCCTCGGGTCGGTCACGGTCACGGTCGCCCGGCGTGGGCGCGAAGCCCCGGCTACGGGGGTGTGCACGGGCTGCGCACTGCTACCGGCTCAGCGGGGCGACCGGCTTCCGGCGGCGCGCAGTTCGGTGAGCAGCGCCCCCTGGTCGGTGATCAGCTCGGTCAGGATCCGCCGCGCCGCGCTCAGCAGCTCGGCGACGTCCGGGGTGCTGAGCGCGTACACCACCGTGTTGCCCTCGCGGGTGGCCGTGACCAGCTGGGTGCGGCGCAGCACCGCGAGCTGCTGGGAGAGGTTGGACGGTTCGATCTCGATCTCCGCCAGCAGCTCGCGCACCGGCCGGGGGCCGTCCTGGAGCAGTTCCAGGACCCGGATCCGGACGGGGTGGCCGAGGGTGCGGAAGAACTCCGCCTTGGCCTGGTACAGCGGGACCGGCATGGCCCGTTCCCTTCCTCGGATCCGGCTCGGTGGTCGTCCGGTCGGCCGGTCGCCACGGCCGGGCGGGGTCCGTACCGCGGCCGGTAGGCATCATCGCTACGGATGAAGATTTCTTCAAGTCGTCACAGTGGAAGGTGACCGCTCCCACATCGACGGCCGGGCCGGGACGGCGCAGAGCCGGGCCCGGGAGGCTGCCAACTCCCGGGCCCGGCAGTCCGAGTGACGAGCCGTCAGCAGACTACAGGCAGTTCCAGGGTGACCGGGGCCGGTCCGCGCAAGCTCCCCTCCACCGAGAAGGAGGCGTGCACGAGCGACCCGCAGGACACGGTGGCGCCGACTCCGTCCACCCTGACCGTGCTGACCTTGAACTCGGTACGCCCGGCCACCGCGCCGAGCGGGCCGACGCCGGCCAGGTCGGCCGACAGCTTGGTGACCAGTTCCTGCGGCGCCGGCGGCCACGGCGTTCCCGGCGAGGGCGGCCCGGCCAGCCCGATCAGGCCGTACAGCACGACGGCGTCACCGGTGACGTCCGCGCAGACCCTGGTGGACAGTCCGGCCTGCAGGCCGGAGCGCCCGCAGGTGGTGACGGTGGCGGACTCCTGCCCGGCGGCAACCGCCGGCAGCGGCGCGCCCAGCAGCGCGACGACACCGGCCGCGCCCGCCGCGATCCGGGTGACGCGGGTGATGCGGTTCATGGCTCCTCCTTCGGAGGGTGTGAGGAATGAACTCGTGGGACGGGGATCGAGCAATGCGTCATGGCACATGTAACATTTCATGTGTGCCTTGACGGCAACTCTGCCATGCGATTCAAACCCCCAAGCGCCACTTCCCCTTCGAACCGATGCCTCCGGCCGAAAGCACGCCTACGATGGCGTGTTCCCATGCGGCAGGGCGAACCCCAGCACCTCGCCGGGCATCGGCCCGTTGAACCAGGGATGAACCGTTGGCCCTCCTGCTCGGCCCCGCCGCCCGGGCCGCCCTCAGCCGAGGCCCTCCCGCAGCGCGTCCACCCGGGCGACGGCCTCCGTGAAGGCGGCACGGTCGAGGCCACCGGAGTCCAGGGCCGCCGCCAGGGCGGTGGTGGCGTCCTCGCCCTGCTGGGGGTCGCGGGCGGAGCAGAGGATCAGGTCCATCCCGGCCGCCGCGGCGGCGACGGCCCGCGGGCCGGTCGGACCGTACGGGGTGAGGGCGCCGGCCTCCAGAGCGTCGGTGACGGTGACGCCGTCGAAACCCAGGCGCTCGCGGAGTTCGCCCTGGACCACGGCGGGCGACAACCCCGCCGGACGGTCCGGGTCCAGCGCCGGGTAGACCGCCCAGGAGGCCATCACCAGGCGCACCCCCGCAGCGATGGCGGCCCGGTACGGGGCCTCGTCGCGGGAGCGCAGCCGGTCCAGCGAGACGGGGAGGGTGACGGGGCGGGCGTCGGTGTTCTCGTCGCTGGCCGCCGCACCCAGGCCGGGGAAGTGCTTGGCGGTGGCCGCCACGCCCCGGCTCTGCTGGGCGGCGAGGAAGGCACTGCCCAACTCGCCCACCGCGGCCGGGTCCTGGCCGTAGGAGCGCTCGTGGCGGTCGATGAAGTTGCCCGGGGTGTCGTAGACGTCGAGCACCGGGGCGAGGTTGACGTTCAACCCGGCGTCGCCGAGCGTTCCGGCGGCGCCGACGCCGGAGTCCACGGCAGCGGCGAGCGGATCCGGGGCCGTCCCGGTGCGGCGGGCGGAGAGCTCCGGCGCCCCGGGCAGCCGGCGCACCCTGCCGCCCTCCTGGTCGGTCATCAGCAGCAGCGGGCGCGTCCCCGGGGCCTCGGCCGCGGCCTGCTTCAACGCGGCCACCGCCTCGGCCAGTTGCGCCGGACCGGTGACGTTCTCCCCGAACAGGATCACCCCGGCCGCCCGGCCCTCCCGGATCGCCCGCAGCACCCCGGGCGGCGGGGTCGGCCCGGGGTAGGAGAGCACGATGCGCCGGCCCGCGAGCTGCCGCGAGTCCTGCTGCGGTTCGGTCATCGCCAGGTTCCTCTCACCGGGAAGCCCACCACCGCGCGTCACCGACCCGGCCGGAACCGGGCCGAGCGCGGCCGCCACCACCAGCAGCACTGACGTCCACCGGGCGATCCGCCGTAACGGGGCCATCCGTCCCTCCAGAGTCAGCAACGGCATCCGGTCCGCCAGCGTATCCAGGAACCCGCCCGCCGGCAGCCCGTACAACCCCGCACCCAGCGCGACCGTCCAGGACGTGTCGATCACTGTGGGACAACACCTCGGGTGCTCGCATGTTCGATCACCTGGAGATCCTGTCGGCGCGGCAGCACGGCCTCGGCGACCAGGCGCGGTTCCTGGTCAACGCGGAGGACCTCGTCGCCGGGTCGATCGGCCCCTGGGGCCGCGGCCTGCGGCTCCCGGTCCTCTTCCCCGGGAGCCGACCGAGCCCGCTGCGGGCGAGCGCCTGGCCCCGCCGGGTGAGGCTGGGCGAGCCGGACTGCACCGGCGGCTGCTGCGGGTACCTGTCCGCCGTCGTGCAGCGGATCGGCGACGTCGTGGTCTGGTCGGCCTGGGAACTGCCGACCGACGCGGGCCGCCCGCCGGAGTTCACCTTCGAGGCCGCTCGGTACGAGGCCGAGGTGGACCGCGCCGAGGCCGACCCCTGGTGGCGGGTGAGCGGCTGAACCGGCCCCCGGCCGCGAGCGGGGGGCCTCGGACGGCGTGCTCGACGAACTGGCCGCAGTCATGAAAGCGGGCCGGGACGACGATGTCGAAGGCGTCGTCGGCGAGGCCGCTGTCGGCGACCGTCGGGCCCGCCGCGTCGGCGACGGTCCTACCCGCGGTGTGGCGGTGCAGGTGACAGGCGTGCGCGGCCAGGTTCCGTGCCGTCCTGGCCAGGATGTCGCCTTGGTCCGGAGCAGTGGGTTCTGTCGCGCCCATGGTGGTTGCTTCGCTCATGCGGGAGCCGGGCGGGCACCTGGAGCGCCGCCGCCGGTTCCGGCCCGGCGGACCAACTCCCCCAGGACGGCGATGCCTTCGGCGAGGTCGCCCGGCGGGACGGCCGCGTATCCGAGGACCAGGCCGGGCGGGTACGGCAGGCGGGCGTGCCAGGACAGGGGCTGCACCTTGACGCCGCGGGCGAGCGCGGCGGTGGCCAACTCCACGTCACTGCACCCGAGATGCTCCGGCAGGGTGAGCATCAGGTGCAGCCCGGCGGCTGCGCCGTGCACGGTCGCGGTGGGGAGGTGGGTGCGGATGGCGGCGATCATCGCGTCCCGGCGGCGGCGGTGGCGGCGGCGCAACAGCCGGAGGTGTCGCTCCAGTTCACCGGACTCCATCAGCCGGGCGAGCACCAGCTGGGGCAGCACCGGGTTGCCGAGGTCGGCGAAGCGCTTGGCGTCGAGCACGGCCGCGCGCAGCGGCGGCGGCACCAGCAGCCAGCCGGTGCGCAGCGCCGGGGCGAGCAGTTTGGAGGTGCTGCCCGCGTAGCAGACCCGGCCGGGCAGTTCGGCCCGCAGCGCGGGGACGGGCGGGCGGTCGTAACGGTGCTCGGCGTCGTAGTCGTCCTCGATGACCAGGCCGCCCTCGTCCGCCCAGCGCAGGAGTTCGCGGCGCCGGTCGCCGCCGAGGACGACGCCGGTCGGGTACTGGTGGGCCGGGGTGAGCAGTACGGCGGGGGCGCCGGTGGCGCGCAGCGCGTCCACCCGGATGCCCTCGGCGTCGACCGGGACGGGCGGGGTGGCGGCGAGCCAGTGGGCGAGGTGCTGGCGGGCCCCGAGCGAGCCCGGATCCTCCACGGCGACCTCGGTGATGCCCGCCCGACCGAGGGCCCGGCCGAGCAGCGCGAGCGCCTGGGCCGTCCCGGCGACCACGAGCACCTCCTCCGGGTCGGCGCGGATGCCCCGGTTGCGGGCGAGCCAGTGGGCGACGGCCTGGCGCAGGGCGGGGGTGCCGCGGACGTCCCCGTAGCCGAGGTCGGCTGCGGCGAGGCCGTCGAGGACGGCCCGTTCGCCCCGCAGCCAGGCGGCGCGGGGGAAGGCGGCGAGGTCGGGCACGCCGGGGGTGAGGTCGATCCGGGCGGGGGTGGCGCGCAGCTGGTCGAAGACCTCGGGGTCGGGATCGTCGCGGAACAGCGCGGGTGCCGGGCGGGCCGGCGCAGCGGCGGGGACCGCGGCGGGCGCGAGGGCGACCACGACCGTACCGCCCCGGCCCCGCCCGGCGACCTGCCCCGCCTCGGCGAGCCGCCGGTAGGCGTCCGTCACCACGCCCCGGGAGACCCCGAGTTCCGCCGCGAGCACCCGGCTGGCGGGCAGTCGGGTGCCGGCGGGCAGCCGCCCGTCGGCGACGGCCTCGCGCAACCGGCGGGCCAGCCAGTCGGTGAGGCCGCCGGGCGGGGCCTCGGCGGCATCGAGCTGGAGGAAGTCGACACCGGTCTCCCCGGTCTCCCCGGTCTCCCCGGTCTCCCCGGCCTCCCCGGCCGGGCCGGCCTCTTTGGACCTGTCGTTCCCGGCGGCTTTGGACCTGTTCACCGGTCCATACTGACGCGAGGGTTGAGCCATGACCACCGAAACGACCCTGTTCCCCGCCGCCCCGTACGTCCACGGCTACTCCGACACCGAGGCACAGCGCCTCGGCGACCAGGCCGACACCCTCGCCGAGTTGCTGCACTCGGGCACCGCCTACCCGGTGGGCAGCCGGGTGCTGGAGGCGGGCTGCGGGGTGGGTGCGCAGACGGCGCACCTGCTCGCCGCCAACCCGGGCGTGCTGCTGACGGCGGCGGACATCTCGGCCCGGTCGCTGGCCCAGGCCCGGGCCCGGATCGCCACCGTGGCGCCGGCGGCCCAGGTCACCTGGCACCACGGCGACCTGCACCGACTGCCCTTCCCGGACGGCGCGTTCGACCACGTCTTCCTGTGCTTCGTGCTGGAGCACCTGGCCGAACCGACGGCCGGACTGGCCGCGCTGCGGCGGGTGCTGCGGCCGGGCGGGACGATCACGGTGATCGAGGGCGACCACGGCTCGGCCTTCTTCCACCCGGAGACCCCGGCGGCCCGCCGCACCGTCGACCACCTGGTCCGGCTCCAGGCCGGGGCGGGCGGCGACGCCCTGGTGGGTCGCCGGCTGCACCCGCTGCTGACGGCGGCCGGGTTCGCGGACGTGACGGTCCGCCCGCGGACGGTCTACGCGGACGACAGCCGCCCGGCCCTGGTGGAGGGCTTCACCCGGCGGACCTTCGTCCCGATGGTCGAGGCCGTCCGGGCGGAGGCCCTGGCCGCCGGGCTGACCACCCCGGAGGCCTTCGACCGCGGCATCGCCGACCTGCGCCGGGCGGCCGAACCGGGCGGGACCTTCCACTACACCTTCTTCAAGGCGGTCGCGGTCAGGCCGGAGTAACCCCCCGACCACCGCCCCACGCCGGGAAAACGCCTCGCCCCGGGGCCCGGCGCACTGCGAGGATCCGGGGAATGGGAACGGACATCCACGGCTTCATCGAGTACCGCCGCACGCACGGCGCACCTGTGGACGAGGGCGACGAGGACACCGCGTGGAGCGTGGCGATGGACCTCTACGCGCTGTACTGCGGCCGGAACTACGACGAGTTCGGCTGCCTCTTCGGGGTCCGCAACCTCGCGGGCTTCCGACCGCTCGCCCCGGACCGGGGCCTGCCCGAGGACCTGCACGGGCCGGACAACGTGCGGCTCACGGTGTGGTTCGACTCGTAGCACCCGTCGCCGAAGGGCCCGGCGGAAGGTCCGCCGCCCGAAGGTCCGCTGCCGGTGTGGTCGCCGGAGGGCCCGGCACCGGGCTCGCCGAGGAGGTCGGCCCGTACAGCGGCAGACCGAGTTCCGTCATCCGGTCGGCGATCAGGTCGTTGCACTCGCGGATGCCGGGCACGGGCTCCGGCGACGCGTCGCGGATCGCCTTGATCGCGTGGACGTGGCGCCGCACGGCGAGGTGTTCGTCGACCGTGCGACGGACGTCGGCGGGGAGTGCGGTCCAGAGGGGGTGGTCCATGGCCGCCATCCAAGGCGGGGACGGCCGGCCCCGGCAATCGATTAACGACCGGTCGCACTGCCGGCCAACCGCCGGTCAGCCGGCCGGGTCGTCCCCGAGGTCGGCGAGCAGCGCGCGCATGGCGTCGACGAGCGCGGCCCTGCGGGCCTCGTCGAGCCCGGCCAGCATGCGGTGCTCGTTGGCGATGTGGTCGGGGAGGGCGCGGTCGATCAGGGCGTGGCCCTCGGGGGTGAGTTCGACGTCGCGGCTGCGGCGGTCGTGGTCGCTGCGGGTGCGGGTGACCAGGCCCCGGGCTTCCAGGCGGTCGAGGCGCTGGGTGATGGCGCCGGAGGTGACCATGGCGGACTGCATCAGGCCGGTGGGGGTGAGGCGGTAGGGCGGGCCGCTGCGTTTGAGGGTGGCGAGGACGTCGAAGGAGGGCGCGTCCAGGCCGTGTTCCGCGAAGGTGCGGTTGAGTTCGGCGTCGACCAGGCGGTAGAGCCGCTTGAGCCGGCCGAACACCTCCATCGGGGAGACGTCCAGGTCGGGGCGCTCGGCGCCCCACTGCGCGACGACGCGGTCGAGATGATCTGCCACGGGTCCAGGGTAGATGCCCACCAGATCCCTTAGCGATGAGGTAACTGTGAGCCACATCACCGGTGGGATCCGCCGAAGAATGCCTTAGCGCTGAGATATATTGGCTTAGTGCTAAGCAATCGCCTCGCCGTCCTGCTGACGACGGCCCTCGCCCCCGCGGTCTGGGGGACGACCTACCTCGTCACCACCGAACTGCTCCCGCCGCACCGCCCGCTCCTCGCCGCCGTCATCCGCTGCCTGCCCGCCGGACTGCTGCTGGTCGCCCTCACCCGCACCCTGCCGAAGGGCGGCTGGTGGTGGCGCGCACTCGTCCTCGGCGCCCTCAACATCGGCGCCTTCCAGGCCCTGCTGTTCATCGCCGCCTACCGCCTCCCGGGCGGGATCGCGGCCACCGTCGGCGCCGTCCAGCCGCTGGTCACCGCCGGGCTCTCGGCGGCCCTGCTCGGCGACCGGCTCACCCTGCGCACGGTGCTCTCCGGCATCGCCGGCGTGGCGGGCGTCAGCCTGCTGGTGCTGCGCGCCGGCGCCCGGCTGGACGCGGCCGGGGTGGCCGCCGCGCTCGGCGGTGCGGTGGTGATGGCCTTCGGCGTCGTGCTCTCCAAGCGCTGGGTCTCCCCCGCGCCGCTGCTCGCCACGACCGGCTGGCAACTCACCGCCGGCGGCCTGCTGTTGGTGCCGGCCACCCTGCTGAGCGAGGGCGCCCCGCCCACCCACTACACCGCCGACAACCTGCTCGGCTACGCCTACCTCTGCCTGATCGGCGCGGCCCTCACCTACGCGGTCTGGTTCCGCGGGCTGCGCTCGCTGCCGCCGACCTCGCTGTCCTTCCTCTCCCTGCTCAGCCCGGTGGTCGCCACCCTGGCCGGCTGGCTGGCGCTCGGACAGGACCTGAGCCCGCTGCAGGCGCTCGGGGCGCTGGTCGTCCTCGGCTCGCTGATCGTCGCCCAGACCCAGCGGCCCCGCCGGGCCACCCCGACGGCCGCCGGATCCGGGACGGACCTCCGGCCGGACCCGGTGCCCGAGAAGGCCTGACCCCCACAGCACACACGCCGCAACCCGTACCCCGCACCCCCCGCACCCCGCACCCCGCACCCCACACCCCACACCCCACAGCGCACACCCCGCACCACCCGTGCCCCATCGCAGTCCCGTTCAGAGGAACCGAGGAGAGACCTTCATGCGCATCACCGTGTTCGGCGCCACCGGCAACGTCGGCCGACGGGTCGTGGCCGAGGCGCTCGCCCGCGGCCACGAGGTGACGGCCGTCGTCCGCAACCCCGCCAAGCCGCACGGCCTGCCGGCCACCGTCACGCTCGCCGTCGGCGACGCCGACGAACCCGCCGACGTCGCCCGGATCGCCGCCGGCCAGGACCTGGTGGTCGCCGCCACCCGCCCGGCGCCCGGCCGCGAGCACGAACTGGCCGCCACCACCCGGGGCCTGCTGGCCGGCCTGGCCGGAACCGGCGTGCGCCTGCTCGCCGTCGGCGGGGCCGGCAGCCTCACCGTGCCGGGCACCGACGGCACGATCCTGGTGGAGTCGCCCGGCTTCCCGGCGGAGATCCGGCCGATCGCCCTGGCCTGCAGCGAGCAGCTGGAGCTCTACCGAGCGGACGGGGAGGTCGACTGGACGTACCTGAGCCCGGCCGCCCTGCTCGAACCCGGGGTGCGCACCGGCCGGTTCCGGCTCGGCCGGGACGAGCTGCTGGTCGACGCCGACGGCAACTCGGCGATCTCCATGGAGGACCTCGCCGTCGCGCTGCTGGACGAGGCCGAGCAGCCGGTGCACCGGCGCGCCCGGTTCACCGCCGCCTACTGAAACCGCCCGCCAAAGAAAGCCTCGTCGGGGTTCGTGGTGCTGGATACGCCCGCCCAGGGGTGTATCCAGCACCACCCCGAGGACGGTGTCCTGCTTCATCGTGCGTCAGCCACCCGGCGGGACATGATCGTTCCCGTGAACACCACCGCATCCCACGGCCGCCGCGCGGCCGCCGCCCTCGCTGCCGCGCTCCTCGCCGGCCTCGCCCTGCCCGCCACCGCGAACGCCGACTCCGGCCGCAACCCGGGGGACGCCGACCGCGCCCCCGCCCGCTACGCCCGGCAGGCACTCGACTGGCAGCCCTGCGCGGGGCAACCGGCCCTGGAATGCGCCACCATGGCCGTCCCGCGCGACTGGCACCACCCCGGTGTCGGCGCCGACCTGAGCATCGCCGTCTCCCGGCACCGCGCCACCGACCCGGCCCACCGCAAGGGCGCACTGATGGAGACGGCCGGCGGCCCGGGCGGACAGGGCCTGCTGCGGCCGATGGACCTCGCCCAGGGCGCCCCCGCGGTGGCCGCCGCGTACGACATCGTCAGCTTCGACCAGCGCGGCGTCGGCCGCAGCACCCGCGTCGCGTGCCAGACCCCGGAGGAGTTCCAGGAGTTCCTGGCCGGGGACTACCGCGACCGGTCCCCGGAGGCGGTCGACCGGGTCGTCGCCAACTCCCGCAAGCTGGTCGAGGGTTGCGAGAAGAACAGCGGCGACCTGCTGCCCTACCTGACCACCGAGCAGACCGCCCACGACATGGACCTCTACCGCTCGCTGCTCGGCGAGAAGAAGATCAGCTACTACGGTGCCTCCTACGCCACCATGATCGGCGCCTACTACGGAACGCTCTTCCCGCACCGGGTCGAGCGGATGGTGCTGGACAGCAACATCGGCTTCGACGGCACCTGGGAGCAGTTCGAACTGGGCCAGCCGATGAGCTTCCAGCGCCGCTTCGAGGAGGACTTCCTGCCCTGGATGGCCGCCCGGGACGCCACCTACCACTGGGGCTCGACCCCGGCGGAGGTCGGCGCGCACTGGGAGCAGCGGCGCGCCGCCCTGCACGACCGACCGATCACCGACGGGTCGTTGACGCTCGGCCCCAACCAGCTGGACAACGGCACGATCAACGCGATCTACAGCGAGAAGGCCTTTCCGCTCCTGGCGAGCGGGCTGACCGCGCTGGACGACTGGCAGCAGGCCGATCCGGCCGCCAAGGAGACCGCCCGCCGACTGTTCGGCCAGTACCTCAGCCCGGAGTTCCTCGCCGAGTACTTCTCGGTGACCTGCGGCGACACCCCGTGGACGAAGGACCTGGACACCTGGATCGAGCGCGGGGCGGAGAACACCGCGCGCTACCCGCTGATCGGTGCCCGCACGCTCGCGTTCAGCTCGGTCTGCGCGCTCTGGCCGACCGCCCCGGCGCCCGAGGTCAAGGTCACCGGCGCCCACCTGCCGCCGGTGCTGATGCTCAACTCCCTGCACGACCCGGCGACGTACTACGAGGCGGCGCTCGGCGCGCACCGGGCGCTGCGCGGCTCCAGGCTGGTGACGGTCACCAGCAACGGCAACCACGGCCAGTACCCGGGCTCCGACCCCTGCGTCACGGCCACCGTCGAGCGCTACCTGCTGGACGGCCGGGCGCCCGAGCACGACCTCACCTGCCCGGCGCCACAGGCCGGTTGAGCCCCGGGGCACTGGGTCCGGTCGGCCCGGCCGGCCCGACCGGCCTGACCGGACCGGTCAGGAGCGGGACTTCGGCCGGAGCTTGCCGCGCAGGTGCTCGGCGGCCACGGCCAGGGCGAGGAAGCCGCCCACGGACAGCTTGATCCCGACCTTGGCGACGATCCAGCCGATGCCCGGGACGGTCCAGCCCAACCAGTGGAGGGCGGCCAGCATCGCCGCGCAGCCGCAGACGATCGCCAGCACGGTGGCACCGACGGCGGCGGCCCGCGACAGTTCGCGCGGGCCGTCGTCACCGTGCTCGGCGCGGTGCTCGTCGACGTGCTCGCCGGCATCCGAAGTCGCCTCTGCCGCAGCCCTGTTGGCGGCGTCGCCCCCGGCCGCGCCGGCCGTCTCGTTCGTACCCCGATCACCCATGCAGGTGATGATACGGCCTCACCGGCGGGAGTGGTGGGTGTCCCCGAGGTGCTCCCCGGTCTCGTCGTCGGGGAAGCTCACGGCCATGGTGACGCGGTACTCGAAGACGTCGTGCCGGTGCCCCGGCACCCGCGCCCAGGCGAGCGAGTGCACCTCGGCCTCCGGGGCCTGCCGGCACCAGGCGGCGGCCTCCTCCAGCGCGTGCGCGGCCGAACGCCCGGTGCACACCACGGCGGTGTAGGCGGCGACCGCGACGTCCCCGCCGGCGGCACGGCCGCTCCGCGACACCGCCCGGACGGCGGCGGCGGCCTGGGTCAGGTCACGGGCCAGGTCGCTCACCACCCGAGGAGGTGCCGGCAGGACCACCGCCCCCTCGGCGACGGTCTCCGGCAGGTTCGCGCTCACGGTTTCAGCCTCCATCCACAGGGTCACGCGGCACAGCATGCCGGACCGGGATTCCTGGCATGCCCACTTTCACCTGAACGTCATCCGTCCAGGGCCGAGTTGGGGAGGCCCTCTGGCGCCGGACCGTCCGTCCTGCTAGTGGAGGCCGCACACGGCGACGGACATCGGGCCAGGTCAGGGGGTCGGCGACGGGCGCCGCCGGGGAGCCCGAAACGACGCCCACGCACCACCCCCGCGCTTCGAACCGCCCGTCCGACCGCCGGGGGACCCGGCCGACCGGCGTTGGCCCTACGGTCAACTCCCGTTAGCGGCGGCGAAGATGGAGCGGGCCACGGACACCGCGCCACGGCGGTCGGACGGGCGGCCCGCGGCCGGGGCGCCGCGTTCACCCGTCGTCGGGTTCGCGGCCGCCTCCCGTCCATCCTGTCCCTGTCAGATCGTCGTGATACTAATCGTTGCGGCGGCGGGCGCCGCCGATCGGCGGACGGGCACGATGACGAAGGCTCAACCGTTCCGGGAGGGTCCGGACGGCGATGGGGAGGGGCAGCAGATGGCGGCGAGGATCGGCAGTACCAAGGGCGGGCGAAAGGTACGAATCGGCAAGCGGGTCACCGGCACGGCGGCGGCGTTCGCCGCGCTGGCCGCGCTGACCGGCTCTCAGGTGTCGGGCCTCGGGCTCGCCCCGGCCGCCGCCGCCGACGCCGGGCAGGCACAGGACGCCGCCGCGCAGGCCCCGGGCGGCTCCGCCACCCCCTTCGGCGGCCCGGCCGCCGGGGTCCCCGGCACCGCGGCCGACGGCGGCAGCGCCGTCCAGTTGCCGCAGCCGCCCGGCACCCAGCCCGGTCTGCCCGCGGCCGGCCCGTTCACCGCCAACGGGCCCTCGCTGCCCGCCACCGTCTTCGCCGCCTACCAGAAGGCCGAGGCCTCCCTGGCGCAGCGTTCGCCGGGCTGCCACCTGCCCTGGCAGCTGCTGGCGGCGATCGGCGAGGTCGAGTCCGGCCAGGCGAACGGCGGCAAGGTGGACACCGCCGGCACCACGCTCACCCCGATCCTCGGCCCGGTACTGGACGGCAACGGCTTCGCCGCGATACCCGACACCGACGGCGGTCGCTACGACGGCGACTCCCGTTGGGACCGCGCGGTCGGCCCGATGCAGTTCATCCCCTCCACCTGGGCCTCCTGGGGCGTGGACGCCACCGGCAAGGGCACGGCCGACCCGAACAACATCTTCGACGCGGCCGAGACCGCCGGGCGCTACCTGTGCGCGGGCGGCCGGGACCTCTCCGACCCCACCCAGCTGGACCGGGCGATCCTCAGCTACAACAACTCCACCGAGTACCTGCGCACCGTCCGCAACTGGATGGCGCACTTCGGCAGCGGCCAGGTGACCACGGTCGCGGACCGCCCGGGCATCCCGACCGTGCCCGGCTCGACGCCCTCCCCCTTCCTCCGGCCGTCCGGCACCACCGGCACCCCGGGCACCACCCCGACCGGCGGCAGCGGCACCGGCCCGACGCCGGGCGGCCGGCCGACGGAGCCTGCGGTGACGCCGACTCCGACGCCGTCCGCGCAGCCCACCGGCACGCCGACGCCGAGCGGTTCGCCCTCGCCCTCCGCCAGTGCGACGGCCACCCCCACCGGCACGCCGACGACGACTCCGACCACCACGCCGTCCGGCAGCGCGTCCCCGACGGCGACCCCCACCAGCACCCCCACTGGCACTCCGACCGGCACGCCGACGTCCTGCCCGAGCCCGACCGCGACCGCGACACCCACCGGAACGGCCACGCCCACCGGTTCGCCCTCGCCCACCGCCAGCCCGACGGCCACCCCCACCGGCACCCCGTCGGCCACCCCGACCACCGCCCCGAACTGCCCGACGCCGACGCCCAGCGGCAGCCCGAGCGCCACCGCGACCCCCGGCGCCACCTCCTCCGCCACGCCGAGCGGTTCGCCGAGCGCCTCGCTCTCGCCTTCCCCCTCGGCGAGCGCCAAGAAGTAGCACCCGCGCACGCACCGAACCGCCGACGGCGGCAGGACGGCCCGACCGGCCGGACTGCCGCCGTCGCCGACTCGGCCCCGGCCGGAACCCGGGTCGGGTCACAGGTGCTTGACCAGCTCCGGCATGAGGTCCTGGAAGGTACGCCCGCTGGCGGGCTGGCCGATCGCGGCCAGCTGCCAACCGCCCGGTGTGCGCTGCACCTTGGCCATGATCTGGGCGGTGTAGGGGCCGCCGCCGGTGAGGGTGTAGCGGGCCAGCTCGACACCGGTGGTCTCGTCCACCAGGCGGCAGAAGGCGGCCTCGACCTCCTGGAAGGTCTGCCCGGTGAAGGAGTTCACCGTGAAGAGGATCTGGTCGACCTCGGCGGACACCCTGGTCAGGTCGACGGTGATCGACTCGTCGTCGGTCGCGTCGCCGGCGCCGCCGACCAGGTTGTCCCCGCTGTGCCGGACCGAGCCGTCGTTGCTGGTGAGGTGCTGGAAGAAGACCACGTCCAGCGGCTTGCCGTGGGCGAAGAGCACCGCGGAGGCGTCCAGGTCGATCTCCTGCCCGACGGACAGCAGTTTGGCCAGGAAGCCCTTGCGCTGCACCGCCCGCCAGCCCAGGCCCATCCGGACCACGCTCAACTGCCCACCGCCCGGCTTCTCCAGGCTGATCTTCTGCCCCTTGGCCAGCGAAACGGCCATCGTGCCCTCCTCGTTCCTGCCGCCGTCCGTGCCGTGAACCTATCGTGCACAGAGAAACTATGATCATCGGACGGCGTCCGTCCAGGTCCCCTACCCAGGCGGCGACACTCCCACCCAGCAGCCCCACCGGTTCCGCCCGCGCGCGGGCCGGGGCCGGGGCGACCGGGCGGATCAGGCGTCGCCTTCCAGCAGGTGCTGACGCACCTCCTGGAAGGTCCAGGCCCCGCCGGCCGGCCGGGAGAACACCCAGACCAGGTCGAACCGGTCCGGCCAGGTACCCGGCGCCCCGCTGCCGGCCGCACCGAGCGCCTCGACGATCCGCGGGATCCGGGAGTGCTCCCAGCAGATCAGCACCGGCTGCGTTCCGGCGAGCGCGGCGCCGGCCAGCTGGGACTCCTGGGACTCGGCGTAGCCGGTGTCCACGGTCAGCCCGAGCTTGCCGGCCAGCGGGGTGACGGTCTGCCGCATCCGGTGGGCTCCGGCCAGCGGGCCCTGGTCGGTGGCGGCGTAGATCCGGACGGGGGTGCGCAGGCCGGTCGCGGGCGGGGCGAACAGAGTGGGCAGCGCCTTGGCCCGGTCCCAGCCGCGCTGGGTGAGGGACTTGCCGTCGTGCTTGCCGTTCTCGTCCACGCCTGGCTGGTTGCCGTCGGGCTTCTCGCCGTGCCGGATGATCATCACGAAGGCGGCGCCGCCCGGGTCACTGGCCCTGGCCACCGGGCCGGACTTGTCGGCCTTGTCCTTCTTTCCGGAGGAGCAGCCGGCGAGCACCAAGGGGGCGGCGGCCAGGCCTGCGAGGAGCAGCCGGCGAGGGGGACGCGCGGTCACACGGCACCCCGTTCCAGTCGTACGAGGGTGTCGATCGCGACGCCCTTCGCACCGCCCCGGTGGCCGGGTTCGGTGTCGACCTCGCGCCGGACGCGTTCGGCCCGCACGACGTGCAGGCCGTACGGGGCGAGGTCGGCGAGGACGTCCTCCGGGGTGAGGAGCACGGCCGGGTCCTGCGGGCCGCCGACGCCCTCGGTGAGGTTGCTCAGGTCGTGTCCGATCACCAGCAGGGTGCCGCCGGGGGCGAGTGCCTCGGCGGCGCGGCGCAGTGCGGCGCGGCGGTCGGCGGCGGGCAGTTGGAGGTAGGCGACCAGGACGAGGTCGTAGCCGACGGTGGGGGCCTCGTGGGTACGGGCGTCGCCGTGGCGCCAGGTGAGGCGGTCGGCGACCTCGTCGGGCAGTTCGGCGGTGAGGCGTTCGGCGCGTTCGAGGGCGACGGCGGAGAAGTCGACGCCGGTGACCTCCCAGCCCTGGGTGGCGAGCCAGATGGCGTTGCGGCCCTCGCCGGTGGCCAGGTCGAGGGCGTGGCCGGGGGTGCGGCCGGTCAGTTCGCGCACCACCCACCGGTTGGGCGCGGTGCCCCAGACCAGTTCACTCGCGGCGTAGCGGTCGTCCCAGCCCTGACTGTCCATGCGCTCCTCCGTTCGGCGGGCCTGTTCCGTCCCGGTCAACCTACCGGCAGGCCGCTGTTCGCGGCCCGGGTCGGTCCAGCGGGTGGACACCCTTGACGGCGAAGATTGGTCCAGTCCAATCTGTTCAGTCGAGCACCCGTCAACGTCAAGCACCTGTCACCCCGCCCGGCCGCCCCCACCGCGTCCGGGCCGGCTCCCCACGGCCCGTCCGGGCCACGCACCGCCGGAACCCCCACACATCCGGAGGACACCCCGCATGCACGACCGCGTCCTGCCCGCACGGCCCGACCTGCCCGCCCAGGGGCGAGCCGCTCGCCGGGCCGCCCGGCACAGACGGGCCACCGCACTGGCCCTGGCCGCCACGCTGACCACCAGCGGAGCCGCCCTCGCCCTCACCCTCGGCTCCGCCGCCGCCTCGCCGGTCAACCTGCTGGCCAACGGCGGCTTCGAGACCGGCACCCTGTCCGGCTGGAGCTGCTCCAACGGCTCGGTGGTCACCACCCCGGTGCACGGCGGGAGTTACGCGCTCAGCGGCGCCGCCTCCGGCTCCGACACCGCGCAGTGCCAGCAGACCGTCACCGTCCAGCCGAACACCAGCTACACCCTGGCCGGCTGGGTCCAGGGCAGCTACGTGTACCTGGGCGCCACCGGCACCGGCGTCAACGCCTCCAACTGGACGCCCGGCGGGTCGGGCTGGAGCCAGCTCAGCAGCACCTTCACCACCGGCGCCACCACCACCTCCGTCACGGTCTTCACCCACGGCTGGTACGGCACCGGCACGTACTACGCGGACGACCTCACCCTGACCGGGCCGGGCGGGCCGACCTCCTCCACCAGCCCGACGGCCACCGGCAGCCCGACGGCCACCGGCAGCCCGACGGCGTCCACCAGCCCGACGGCCTCGGGCAGCCCCACGGCCACCGGTTCGCCCAGCGGCAGTCCGACCGCGACCGGCTCGCCGACCGGGAGCCCCAGCGGATCGCCCACCGGCAGCCCCACCGGCAGCCCGACCGCCACCGCCACCGCGAGCGGCCCGGCCGGGGACGGCAAGGTCACCACCCCGACCGGCGTCACGGTCAGCAAGGTCACCTCGGGCGCCGTGGTGCTCAGCTGGCAGCCGTCCACCCTGAACGGCGGCGACGGCCCGGTCGCCTACAAGGTGTGGTCCAACGGCCAGTTGGTCGCCACCTCGATGGGCACCTCGGTCGCCGTCAGCTCGCTGCGGCCCGGGCAGGGCTACACGTTCAGCGTCCAGGGCTACTCGGGCGGCCACGCCTCCGCCCAGTCCGCCCCGGTGAGCACCACGACCGCCGCCGCCCCCGCCCAACAGCCGGTCCGCGCGGCCTACTTCGACCAGTGGGGCATCTACGAGAACGCGTACTACCCGAAGAACGTCGACACCAGCGGCGCCGCCGGCAAGCTGGACGTCATCCACTACGCCTTCGCCAACATCGACCCCTCGAAGTTCACCTGCTTCCAGGCGGTGAAGGCCTCCGACTCGGCCAACGAATCCGACCCCAACGCCGGTGACGGCGCGGGCGACGCCTACGCCGACTACCAGGACGGCTACACCTCCGCCAACAGCGTGGACGGCAGCACGGACGGCTGGGACCAACCGCTCAAGGGCAACTTCAACCAGCTGCGCCAGCTCAAGGCCAAGTACCCCAACCTGCGCTTCACCATCTCGATCGGCGGCTGGACGTACTCCAAGTACTTCTCGGACGCGGCCGCCACCGACGCCTCCCGGAAGGCCTTCGTCTCCTCCTGCGTCGACATGTTCCTCAAGGGGAACCTGCCGACCGGGGTCGCCGGTGACGCCTCCGGCGGCGCGGCCTCGGCGGCCGGAATCTTCGACGGCATCGACATCGACTGGGAGTACCCGGGCTCGGCGGGCGGCCACACCGGCAACCACTACTCCCCCGCCGACAAGCAGAACTACACCCTGCTGCTCAAGGAGTTCCGCACCCAGCTGGACGCCCTCGGCGCCGCCCAGGACAAGCGCTACCTGCTGAGCGCCGCGCTGCCCAGCGGCCAGGACAAGATCGCCCAGCTGGAGACGGACAAGATCGGCGCCTACCTGGACTACGCCGACGTGATGTCCTACGACATGCACGGCTCCTGGGACGCCAAGGGGCCGACCAACCACCAGGACCCGCTGCACGACAGCCCGGCGGACCCGACCACGCCGATCACCCCCGGCACCCGCAAGTACAACGTCGACACCACGCTCACCGCGTACACCACCGGCCTGCCCGAGTACGGCATCCCCGGCGGCTTCCCGGCGAGCAAGATCGTGCTCGGCATCCCGTTCTACTGGCGCGGCTGGACCGGCGTCCCGGCCGGCGCGAACTACGGCCTGTACCAGAGCGCGACCGGCCCGACGGCCGCCAAGCCGCTCAGCCAGGAGGCCGGTCTGGCCGCCTGGAAGGAGCTCAACCCGACCGCCGCGCAGACCCATTGGGACCCGGTGACGGAGAGCAGCTGGGTCTACGACGGCACCAACTTCTGGACCGGCGACACCCCGCAGGCCGTCCGGGCCCGCGGCGCCTACGCCAAGGGCAAGGGCCTGGGCGGGCTGTTCGCCTTCTCCCTGGAGAACGACGACGCCTCCGGGACCATGCTCAACTCGCTGGACAGCAGCCTTCGCTGACGCCCGATCAGTGACAAGCCGACGCCGGTGGCCCCGCTCGGGACCACCGGCGTCCGCTCCGGTTCAGCTCTTGAGGTTGAGCGAGGGGAAGAGGTCCTCGAAGGGCTGGGTGGTGACCGAGACGCTCCGGGCGAACGGATCGTCGAAGTCCCAGATCATGAACAGCAGGAAGGCGATCAGCACACTGAAACAGGCCGCCAGCATCAACTCCCTCGGGGTGTGCCGGATCTGCAGCGCGAACATCATGCCGATGGTCACCACCGCCCCGCCGATCAGCCCGAACCACACCACGCCCGGCATGGTCGGCCCGGCGTTCTGGCCGCGCTGGTTGCGGGCGTCGGAGGCCTGGCTGATCCGGTCGGTGATCGGCTGGTAGGCCTGGGACTCCAGGTCCGAGGCCGGCGTCCGGGAGACCAGCTCGTTCTGGATCTTGTCCAGCAGCTGGGTGCCCTTGTCGGTGATCTCGCCGTTCTTGCCCATGTAGTCCCACTCGACGTTCACCACGTAGGTGACATAGGCGTCGACATCGGCCCGGACCTGGTCGCGGAACTCGACCGGGTAGACCACCGCCCGGTCGCTGACCTCCCGCAGCGACTGCGCCTCACGGAACAGGTCGTCCTGGGCTGCGCCGCGCGCCTCCCAGACCCCCGCGATCGCGAGACCGACGACGATCGCGTAGACCACCCCGATCATCATCGTGATGTACTCGATGACGTCCGGCGTCTCGTCGGTCTTCTCGACGGCGCCCGCACTGCGGCGCCGCAGCACCACCACGGCCAACACGACGGCACCGGCCGCCGCCATGGCGATGATCAGCGCCACCCACTCGGACATGGGAACTCCCTTCTCTGGCTTGGCTCGTGACGTGAAAGGTGAGCCCCGGGCGCACTCGGCAGGAGGGGCCGGGGGAAGGTCGGGGCGGTAGCCGTCAGGACCCTCAGGACCCGGAACCACCGCGACCGCGGCCGCGGCCGGGGCGCAGCGAGGCCGCCGCCAGCACCGCGGGGACGGTGATCAGCAGCATCGTGGTGGTGGTCGAGGCGCCGTGGTGCGACGGTGCGACGGGCGCCGGCTTGGCGGCCCGCACCACCTTGAAGGACGGATCCGCCGACGGTGTGGGCCAGGCCGGACTCGGGCCGGCTGGACTCGGCAGCGCGGGGCCGGGCACCACTACGGCGGGGGCCGCCGGGTCGGGCACCACCGGAACCGGCACCACCGCGGGCGGCGGCTGCGGGGCGGGGTCCGGGGCCGCGGGCACGGCGGGAACCGCCGGGGCCGGTGACGCCGGCGCGGGCGGCGGCGGAGAGGCCGGTGCCGGGGGCGACGGCGGCGGGGTGGGGTCCGGAGGTGACGGCACCGCGGTCGGGGACGGCGGCGTGGGGGTGGGGCTCGGAGTCCGCGTCGGCGTCGGGGTAGGCGTCGGCGTGCGCGTCGGGGTCGGGGTCGGCGTGCGCGTGGGCGTCGGCGTGGGCGTCGGGGTAGGCGTCGGCGTGCGCGTCGGGGTCGGCGTGGGGCTCGGGCAGGGATGCGGATGGTGGTGGTGATGATGGTGCCCCCCGTGCCACCAGCCGCCCCCGTGCTCCCCCTGCCCGTCGTCGCCGCCCCCGTGGTCGTCGGCCGGTCGCCCCGGCTCGGGCCGGAGCCCGGCCGTGGCGGAGGGCGAGGGCACCGCGGGCAGCGTCCCGGCCGTGGGCGGCCGGTGGCAGTGGTGGTGGTCGTGCGGCGGCCGGGGTCCGTGGTGCCGGCCGACGTCGGGCGCGACGGTGACGCCGACCTGGACGTCCACGTCCACGCCGACGTCCACGCTGCCGCCCGGGCCCACCGTGGTGGACACGTCGGTCCCGGTGCACACGCAGGTGTCGACGGCCCCGCCGCCCGGGTGCCCGCCGGGGCGTTCGGCCCCCGAGGCGCTGGCCCCGCCGACCAGCGCGCACATCGCCACCACGCCGACCGCCGCACCGATCAGCCGCGCCCGTCGACCGGGGGCCGCGCCCCCGCCGCCGTGCCGCGGTATCCGTCGGTACTGCCGGCGCTGCGGCATGGGCTCCACACACCTCTCGGGTCGTCCGGGGAGGACGGAAGGGATCTGGCTGATCAGCCGGCGGGAACGGACAGCAGTGGTCGGATCCGGATCAGAGCCGATCGGGTGCGACCATGCGCATTCAGACGTGATCAGGCGGACGGCCCGCCTCCGGGGCGGGCCGTCCGTCATCAGGTGGAACGATCTTCGCGCCGACCGGTTACGGCCCGCGCCCGCCGTTCCGCGCGCTCAGTGGCGGCGGTGCGCGATCTCGACGTTCTCCAGCACGCCGACCGCGTCCGGCACCAGGATCGCGCAGGAGTAGTAGGCGCTGACCAGGTAGGAGATGATCGCCTTCTCGTCGATCCCCATGAAGCGGACCGAGAGCGAGGGCTGGTACTCGTCCGGCAGACCGGTCTGGTGCAGGCCGATGACGCCCTGGTTGTCCTCACCGGTACGGATCACCAGGATCGAGCTGGTGTTCTCCTTGGTGATCGGGATCTTGCTGCACGGCAGGATCGGAACCCCGCGCCAGGCCGGCACCTGCTGCCCGCCGAGGTCGACGTGGTGCGGGTAGATGCCCCGGGCGTTGAACTCGCGGCCGATCGCGGCGATGGTCTTGGGGTGGGCCAGCAGGTAGTCCGGGTCACGGCGACGGTTGAGCAGCTCGTCCAGGTCGTCCGGGGTGGGCGGGCCGGAGTGGGTCTGGATCCGCTGGTCGAAGTCGGCGTTGTGGAGCAGGCCGAACTCCGGGTTGTTGATCATCTCGTGCTCCTGCCGCTCGCGCAGGGCCTCGATGGTCAGCCGGAGCTGGTGCTCGGTCTGGTTCATCGGCTGGTTGTACAGGTCCGCGACGCGGGTGTGGATCTTGAGGATGGTCTGGGCGACGCTGAGCTCGTACTCGCGCGGCTTGAGCTCGTAGTCCACGAAGGCGCCGGGGAGTTCGTACTCGCCGCGGTGGCCCGCCGACATGGCGATCTCGGCCTCGCCGCGCTCGTTCTGGGCCTGCAGCGGCAGGGACAGGAAGGTCTGCAGGTGCTCCTGGAGGCTCGGCGCGTTGTCCCGGATGCGGGCGAAGTCGTCCCGGCTCAGGGTGAGGGCGACGCCGGAGGTGGTGGTCTTCGCCGTGTACTCCCAGACGGCGTCCGGGTTGAGCAGCGAGTCGTCGCCGAAGCGGTCGCCGTCGGCGGCCACGCCGACCACGGTCTCGTCGCCGTACTTGCCGGTGCCGATCTTGTTGATCTTGCCGTGCGCGATCAGGAAGATCCGGTCGGCCGCCTCGCCCTGGGTGGTGAGCACCTCGCCGGGGCCGAAGTCGCGCTGCTGGCAGCGGTCGGCGAGGGCGGTCAGCACCTCCTCGTCCTCGTAGCCGCGCAGCAGGGCGAGTTCACCCAGCTCGGCCGGGATGACGCGGACCTGGGAGCCGGTCTTGATGAACTCCACCACGCCGTTGCCGACGGTGTAGGTGAGCCGTCGGTTGACCCGGTACGCGCCACCGTGGGCCTCGACCCACGGGAGCACCTTGAGCAGCCAGCGGGAGGTGATCTCCTGCATCTGCGGGGCGGACTTGGTCGTGGTGGCAAGGTTGCGGGCAGCGGCCGTCGCGAGGCTCTGCTGCCGGTCCTGCTGTGTCTCCGGGCTCGTCGTGTCCACGGACATCGGCAGGGGTCTCCATTCGTGTGGTCGGATCAGGCAGCCGGGGCCGGTACCGCGCCGTCCCGGTGCATGCTCCGCAACGGATCATCAGATCCGCGAGCTGGTGGGGAAGTTGGCGAGTTTCGTGAGGACGACCGCCATCGCCCGGCGGCCCATCCGGAACCCTAGATCACCAGAACCCGACGGAGCCCGTACGGCGGCCCACTACCCCCCGATAGGGTGAATCTCCGGTGATCCGCCCCCACGGGCCGCGATCGTCACCGGAACACCCGTTCGCCGACGCGCACCCCGTACCCCGTGCGCCTCACCCGCTCCGCCCCGCCCCACCCCGCCCCGCCCTCCTGCCGCACGCGCCTCCCGCCGTCAACCCGGCACACCGCTCAGGCGACCTCCAGGCCCTGCCGCACCCGGTCGAAGCGGCCCGCGGCGAGGTGCGCGCCCACGCGCTCCCGCAGGGCGGCGTGGAGCCCGTCCGGCATCGGCAGGTCGTCGTGGGCGGCGGGGCGGCGGGGCGCTCGTGCGTGGGTGTCGGACACGGTCCGATCCTGTCACCCGGCTCCGACACACGCGGAAGGCCCGTCAGGTGCCGGTACGGGGGTGGCCGGCACCTGACGGGTGTACGGGGGGTGCGGCCGCGAGGGCCGCGCCGGGGGGAGGGGGTGGATCAGCAGGCGACCTGGGTGCCCGGGATGCCCAGGATGCCGGAGTTGTTGGCCAGACCGCCCTGGTACTCGTAGTAGAGGTACGAGTAGAAGTCGATCCGGACGTCCTGGCCGCAGGCCGAGTCCGGGGCCACGGTGTAGGTGACCGTGAAGGTGCTGCTGGCGCCGGGGGCGAGCGGGACGTCGTAGCGGGCGATGCCGCCGTGCACGTTGTCGCTGCAGCCGTTGGTCTGGGTGCCGCAGGCCGTGGCGGTGAACTTGAGCCCCGGCACCAGACTGGTGGCGTACGTCTCCTGGACGCTCTGGTAGACGAACTGGATCGGGGTGTCGTACGGGTTGGTGAGCGTCAGGGTCAGCGTGAACTCACCTCCCCGGGTGGTCGTCTGGTGGTCGGAGACGGCCGTCAGGGGCAGCGGGTTGTCGGCGGCCCGGGCGGGTGCCGCAGTCAGCAGCAGTCCGGCGGCGAGGGCCGGGCCCACGGCGAGCGCGGCACGGCTCAGATGTGTTCTGCGCATGTCCAAGGAGCGTAGGGGGCGGCGCAGTCGGGACCGCCCTCCTCGGCCCGAACCCGTACTCGCGTACGAGCGGCGGGCGGACGCCGGGGGCCGACCGTCCGCGTTCCGGCCCGGCGGAACCGCCGGTGCCCTATCCTTCGCCGCGCACCCCGCAGGCCCGGGTCGCGCGCCCGAACGGGCGGGTCCGACCGGGGTCGGTGCGCTCAGGCCGTTGCGCTCAGGCCATTGCGCTCAGGCCGGCGCCGGCAGGATGTCGCACAGCGCCCGGAGCGCGGCCGGCCAGGCGTGGTCCGGTGGCGTGGCGTAGCCGACCACCAGGCCGTCGACGGCGGGCGTCGCCGCCGGATCGGCCGCCGGGTGCCGGTAGTCGGCGAGCCCCTCGACCGCCAGGCCCCGGTACGCGGCGGCCTTGAGGATGGACCGTTCGGTGCCGGGGGCGAGCCGCAGCACGGCGTGCAGGCCGGCCGCGATGCCGGACACCTCGATGTGCGGGGCGTGGGCGGCCAGCGCGGCCACCAGCTGGTCGCGGCGGTCCCGGTAGCGGCGTCGCATTCGCCGCAGGTGGCGGTCGTAGCCGCCGGAGTCGATGAACTCGGCGAGGGTCAGCTGGTCCAACGCACTGACCCAGGCCTCGCGTTCGCCCTTCGCGGCGAGCACCTGGTCGACCAGGTGGTCCGGCAGGACCATCCAGCCGAGGCGCAGCGCCGGGGTGAGGCTCTTGCTGGTGCTGCCGAGGTAGACGACCCGGTCGGGGTCGAGCCCCTGGACGGCGCCGACCGGCTGGCGGTCGTAGCGGAACTCCCCGTCGTAGTCGTCCTCCAGGACGAGCCCGCCGCGTCCGCGCGCCCAGTCGATCACGGCGGCGCGGCGCCCGGCGTGCAGCGGGCCGCCGGTCGGGAACTGGTGGGCGGGGGTGAGCAGGACCGTACGGAGCTCCGGGTGCCGGGCCAACTCCTCGACCCGGGCGCCCTGTTCGTCGATCGGCAGCGGGACGGCGGTGACGCCGGCGGCGGCCAGCAGCCCACGGTGGAAGCCCAGCCCATACGCCTCGACGGCCAGCGGGCCCTGGTCAGCGGGCGGCAGGGCGGGCGCGGCGCCGTCGAAGAGCAGGCGCAGCGCGTGGGCGAAGCCGGAGCAGACCACGATCCGGTCGGGGTCGGTGCGCACGCCGCGGGCGCGGGCGAGGTAGTCGGCGAGGACGGCACGCAGTTCGGGCCGGCCCTGGGGGTCGCCGGGTCCGAAGGCCTCGTTCGGGGCGGCGGTGAGGGCCCGGCGGGCGGCGGCCAGCCAGGCGCTGCGGGGGAAGGAGGCGGCGTCGGGCCGGCCCTGGCGCAGGTCGTGCACCGGTCCGGGGCGGCGCGCGGGGCGGCGGGCCCGGGTGGGCGGGACGGGTGCGGCGCGGTCGGCAACGGTGGTGCCGGAGCCCTGGCGGGCGGTGAGCCAGCCCTCGGCGACGAGTTCGGCGTAGGCCTCGGCGGCGGTGTTGCGGGCCAGGCCGAGGTCGGTGGCGAGGGCCCGGTAGGGCGGCAGCCGGGTGCCGGGGGCCAGTCTGCCGCTGCGGATCGCCTCGCGCAGCGCGGCCATCAGCGCGGCGCGGCGGCCGCCGGTGGCGGGTAGCTCCAGGTGCAGGTCGTTACCGGTCGGGTGGGCCGGCTCGGTGGGGTGCGCGCCCGACGTCTCCGTCATGGTCACGCACCCTACCCGCCGCCCCGGCGCCGCCCGGCGGGCGGCCACTCCCCTTATGGCCGCACCCCCTTCCTACACACCCCTTTATGGCCGCACCCCTTTATGGCCACGCCCCTTTATGGCCACGCCCCCGACAGCCACCCCCCTGACGGCTACGGCACGACGGTGACCGGCCAGCGTCCGGCCTTGACCAGCCGGACCGCGACCGAGCCGATCACCTTGTGCCCGGCCTGCTCGGAGACGCCGACCACCACGGCGTCGGCGCGCAGCTCGTCGGCGAGCTTGGCGAGGCCGGTGTAGGGGTCGCCGCGCATGGTGAGGAAGCGCCACTCCACCCGCCAGACCTCGCTCACCCGCAGTTCGGCCTCGCGCAGCGCGGCGAGCAGTTCGTCGGCGACCTCCTGGGTGGTCTCCTCCACGGCCGCCCCGGCGAGGGCGGTGGCGGCGCCGAGTATCGGCTGGATGTAGGCGATGGCCAGCTGGGCGCCCTGCCGGCGGGCCAGTCCGGCGGCGTAGGCGGTGGCGCGCCATGAGGAGTCGGAGCCGTCCAGGCCCGCCAGGATCACCTTGGGCCCGTCGGTCCCCAGTTCGAAGCCGCTCGGTGCGACGGCCGGCTGGTGCTCCCCGTGCTCGGCGCCGGCCGGTCGGCCCGCGCCCTCGACGGCCCCGGTGTCGGCCGCATCGCTGTCATTGCTCATGGGCGGAAGGCTATGCCCGCCACCGTGGGTGGCCGACGGGGGCACTCCGGGTGAGGGCTGTGGCGCGGGCCACCCAGGCGGGCCCGCGATGGCGCCGGGCCGGTACCGGGGGCGGGCGGGCCGTCACGCGCTGTCGACGGTGTGCGCGGCCTCACACCGGCTCCGGGGTGACGGGGGCCACTTCCAGGGGCGGTTTGATCTTGGAAATAGCTGCAAATCGGTCGAAATCACCTTATTTTCGTGATCGCTACCTGCGGTAACAGGCCTCTGACGTGCTCAAACCTGCGATTCCTTGAAACCGCCACGACCGCCCCCGTACCTTCGAACCCGTTGCACCGAGCGATTCCGCTCCGGCCGGGCCTCACCGCCCCCGGGCAGGAACGGTGCCGGACCGCGCGAGCGATGTGTCCCCGCAACCGACGGCCTTCCGAGGGTCTGGTTCCGCACGCCCGCACACCCCCTCCGAAAGGAAACGCATGACCTTCCGTAACGAGACTGCCGCTGCCACCACCACTGCCACCCCGAAGCGCCGCAACCGCGTCCGGATGGCTCTGATGGCCGGGGCGCTCACCGCGCTGCCGGTGGCCGGCCTCGTCACGGCCACCAGCGCCTCCGCCGCGCCGGCGTCGGTCTGGGACAAGGTCGCCTCCTGTGAGGCCACCGGCAACTGGGCCATCAACAGCGGCAACGGCTTCTACGGCGGCCTGCAGTTCACCTCCAGCACCTGGGCGGCCTTCGGCGGCACCGCGTACGCCCCCCAGGCCCACCTGGCCACCAAGGACCAGCAGATCGCGATCGGCGAGAAGGTCCTCGCCGCCCAGGGCCCCGGCGCTTGGCCGATCTGCTCCGTCAAGGCCGGCCTGGGCAAGTAAGCCCGCCGCCACCCGCACGCACACGAGCCGCCGCACCCCCAGGGGTGCGGCGGCTTCGTCGCGTCACGAGCCGTTCCGCTCCGCCGACTGCGCCCGCTGCTCCCGCTGCTCCCGCTCCGCGAGCAGCGCCCGCAGCCGCCGCACCTCCTCGGCCAGCAGCGGGACGGCGTTCCGGGCCGCCGAGATGAAGAACGCGTTCTCCTTCCAGCGGCCGTCACCGCCGTCGGCCCGGTGCGGGCCGCGCCCCAGGGTCACGGCCACGACCTCCGCCGGGTCCGACTCCGGCCACGGGCCGCCGCGCTGCGTGGGCCGGACCGCACTCACCGCGACCACATCCTCGGCCTGTTCGCCCTCGGACCGTTCGTCGGCCGAGGTGTGGACGTACCAGGGCCCGGGCGTCGCCGCCGCGGCCAGCGCCACCAGTTCGGCCAGTTCCTCCTCAGTGACGGGAACCGGGTCGAGCGGGGCGGGTTCGGTCATGGTCGGCTCGCTTCCGTGCACTCCGGACGGCTCTCGTCCTGCGGATGACCACCATGCCGCCTCATGCCCACCGGCCGCGAGGACGATCCTCCACGGACTGAGCCGTCCCGCTCCGGCCCGTGCCCGGGCCCGACGGGCCTCTGGCGCCGAGCGGACGCCCGGCTACCATGCCGTCCCATGATCACCCTTCGCGAGGACGGCTACGAGCTCTCCACCGACCCCGCCCGCATCGACCTCGGCCTCGTGCACCACTGGCTCTCCACCGACGCCTTCTGGGCGCTCGGCCGCAGCCGGGAGGTCGTGGAGCGGTCGGTGCGCGGGTCGCTGGTGTTCGGGGTGTACGCGCCGGACGGGGGACAGGTGGCGTTCGCCCGGGTGGTGACCGACTACGCCACCTTCGGCTGGCTCTGCGACGTCTACGTGGACGAGGCGCAGCGGGGCCGCGGGCTGGGCGGCTGGCTGGCCGAGGCGGTGGTGGAGGAGCTGCGGCCGTACGCACTCAAGCGGCTGCTGCTCTCCACCGTGGACGCCCACGGGCTGTACGCGAAGGCCGGGTTCGTGCCGTTCCCGGACCCGCAGAAGCTGATGATCCTCGGCGGGGAGGCCTAGGGCGTGTCTGACAATTCCCGCCGGGCGCGCGACGCCGGGGCACGCACCTCGCCGCGTTGTCGTCAGTCGCCGATGCTCCGCATGGACTCCCTCCTCCGCCTTGCGACGCACGCACCCCAACGCCGCGCGCTGATCCGACGCGAATCGTCAGACACGCCCTAAGCGCCGACGTTGCGGGCCGGGCGGTCGGGGAGCGGCAGCGGGAGGGCGGGCAGGCCGTCGAGGCTGGTGCCGACCAGCGGCTTGCGCTCGCAGTAGGCGCCGAACTCCTCCTCGTCCTTGCGGTCGAAGTACTGCGCGTGCAGGTCGCGGTCGGCGCGGTAGTCCATGAACGGCACGGCGTACCCGCAGGAGTCGCTGACCCGTTCGGCCCGGACCAGCACGATCGCCCGCAGGCCCGAGCCGTCCACCCCGGGTTCGAAGCGGGCGAGCAGCTCGGCGAAGCGCGGGTCGTCCCGGAAGACCGGCTCGCCGCGGCCGTGCACCCGCACCACGGTGGGCGGGCCGTCGAAGGCGCACCACATCAGGGTGATCCGGCCGTTCTCCCTCAGGTGGGCGATGGTCTCGGCCTGTGATCCGCCGAAGTCCAGGTAGGCGAGGGTGAGTTCGTCGATGATCGCGAGGGTCCCGGAGCGGCCCTTGGGCGAGAGGTTGACGTGCCCGTCGCCGGCCAGTGGCGCCGTCGCGACGAAGTAGACGGGCTGGCGTTCGATGAACTGCCGCAGTCGGCCGTCGATGCTTTCGTACTGCTTTCCCATGTGCGCGATTGTGCCCGCATCTCGCTCTCCGAGAAAGGAAAATCCATCCCATGAGACGGCAAGCGGCCCGGCCGGGCCCGCGACGGCACTCGGTCCGCGGGGCCCGGCCGGGGCAGTCGCCCAGTGCGGGCGGGCGCGTCAGTGCTTCATGTAGACGCTGTCCATGAACTCGATGATCTGCTGGTCCGTCAGCCGCTGGCCGTCGCGGTGACCCATCGCCAGGTCGGCCTCGCTGATCATGCCGACCAGCCGTTCGCCGTCGATCACCGGGATGCGCCGGATCTGGTGCTGCTCCATCTTCTTGAGCACCACATCCATGCTGTCGTCTGCCCGCACGCAGTGCAGGTGCCCGGCCAGTTCGATGGCCGTCATGCTCGCCGGGTCCTTGCCCTCGGCGAGACAGCGCACCACGATGTCGCGGTCGGTGATGATGCCGTGGAGCTTCTGGTCGTCGCCGCAGATCGGCAGCGCGCCGACGTTCTTGTCGCGCATCATCTTCGCGGCCTCGTCCAGCGTCTGGTGGGCGCCGATGCACTGGGCGCCGGTGTGCATGATGTCTCGGGCAGTGGTCACGGGGACTCCTTCGTCGGTGTTTACCCCCCGGCGGCCATCCCCCGGCGGCGCACCGCGCCCTCACAGGGTGACCGTGCCCTCACCGTAGGCGACCGCGCTCCCGCCCGCGACCGCGGGCGCCGATACTGGAAGCCGTGACCACGCAAGCCACTGGGACGGTCGACGAGGCCGTCCGCGCCCGTCCCTCGACGGCGCTGCGCCCGTACGTGGCCTGGTACTCGGGCTACCGCCAGCGCGGCCTGGCCCCGGCGGTGCACCGCGGCCTGCCCTCCCCGTACCTGACCTTCATCCTCACCCTGGACGAGCCGCTGGTGATCGCCGGCCACCCCGATCCGGCCCAACCGCCCGGCAGCTACCCGACGCTGCTCGGCGGGCTGCACACCTCCCCCGCGCTGATCACCCACGAGGGCGCCCAGTCCGGGGTGCAGATCGCCGTGCACCCGCTCGCCGCACGTGCCCTGTTCGGGCTGCCCGCCGGGGAGTTGGCCGGGATCGACGTCCCGGCGGAGGAGGTGCTCGGGCGGCTCGGCCCGCAGTTGCAGGAGCGGATCAGGGCCGCCGAGGGCTGGGCGGAACGGTTCGCCGCACTGGACGGGGCGCTGCTGCGGGCCGCTCGGCCGTCCGGGCGGGTGCCGCCGGAGGTGGGCTGGGCCTGGCGGGCGCTGCGGCGCAGCGGCGGGGCGCTGCCGGTGGCCGAGCTGGCCCGGGAGACCGGGTGGAGCGCCCGGCACCTCCAGGAGCGGTTCCGCCGGGAGACCGGGCTCACCCCGAAGGCCGCCGCCCGGGTGATCCGCTTCGACCGGGCCCGGCACCTGCTGGCGACCGGTGCGCCGCCGCCCCGGTTGGCGGAACTGGCGGTGAGCTGCGGCTACTTCGACCAGGCGCACCTGGCCCGGGAGTTCCGCGCGCTGGCGGGGGCGGCGCCGAGCGCCTGGCTGGCGGCCGAGGGGCCGGAGGAGGGCAAGTTCCGAAACGTCCAAGGCGGGGCGGCGGCGGCCGCCGCAGAGTGGGAGGCGTAACCACCCCACCCGAGGAGTGAGAGTCATGGACACCAAGACCCCTGCCCCGCAGGTCTGGCCCACCCTGCGCGCGACCGACGCCCGCGCCCTGATCCGCTTCCTGACGGAGGCCTTCGGCTTCCAGGAGGTGGTCAGTTACGGCGAGGGCGACTTCGTGGCGCACGCCGAACTGGCCTGGCCGGAGGGCGGCGGCGTGATGCTCGGCTCGGTGCGGGAGACCGCGCCGGGCCAGTGGCGGGGCGAGCCGGGCACGTTCAGCGCGTACGTGGTCACGGCCGACCCGGACGGCGTGCACGCCCGGGCCGTGGCCGCCGGGGCCCGGATCACCACCGGCCTGACCGAGACCGACTACGGCTCGCGCGACTTCGCCGCCGCCGACCCGGAGGGCAACCACTGGTACTTCGGCACCTACCCGGGCGCGCCCCGGCCCGTCCCGGCGGCGTGAGCGCCGTGAGCTCCGTGCGTGCCGTGCGTGCCGCGCGTGCGGTGCGTGAAGCGGCCTCCGTGGGCTCCGCCCCGGTGGAGCGGCTGCGGGCGCTGTGCCTGGCGCTGCCGGACACGGAGGAGCGGGTCAGCCACGGGGAGCCGACCTGGTTCGCGGGTTCCGGCCGCCGGGCCCGGATGTTCGTGATGCTCGCCGACCACCACCACGACGACCGGCTCGCCTTCTGGTGCGCGGCCCCCGGCGGCGCCCAGGAGCGGCTGGTCGGGCAGGACCCGGCCCGCTACTTCCGGCCGCCGTACGTGGGGCACCGGGGGTGGCTGGGCGTCTACCTGGACGTTCCGGCCCCGGACTGGCCGCGGATCGAGGACCTGGTCGCGGACGCCCACGCCCTGGTCGGCCCCGGCGGCTAGGAACAGCGGCCACCGTCCCGGGCGGGGGCGGTGGCGGCGGGGGCGGGGCAGACTGGCTGGGGGGCCACCGCAGCACTCCCCGGAGAGCGCCGATGCCGCAGATGACGGTCGACGGGCACACCCTCGCCCTGTCCCACCTCGACAAGGTGTACTACCCGAGCATCGGGACCCCCAAGGGCGAGGTGCTGCGCTACTACGCCGCGGTGCACACCGCCCTGCTGCCCCACCTGCGGGACCGCCCGGTCTCCTTCCTGCGCTGCCCGGACGGTGTCGAGGCGGAGGTGTTCGTCGCCAAGAACCCGCCGCCGGGCACCCCCGACTGGGTGCGCACGGTGGACGTGCCGAGCACCGGCGGCGAGCTGCGCCAGGTGGTGCTGGAGAACGGCGCGGCGCTGCTGGCGGTCGCCAACCTGGGCTGCCTGGAACTGCACGTCCCGCAGTGGCACGCCGCCGCGCCCGGGCTGGCCGACCGGCTGGTGCTGGACCTCGACCCGGGCGAGGGCGCCGACGTGCTCACCTGCCGGGCGGTCGCGCTGCTGCTGCGCGAGCGGCTCGCCGCGGACGGCCTGTCGGCCTGGGTGAAGACCTCCGGTTCCAAGGGCCTGCACCTGCTGGTGCCGATCGAGCCCACGCCCAGCGCCGAGGTCTCCGGGTACGCCAAGGCGCTGGCCGCCGCCCTGGAGGCGGAGCACCCGGAGCTGGTGGTGCACACCATGGCCAAGGCCCGACGGCGCGGCCGGGTGCTGGTCGACTGGTCGCAGAACAACGCGAAGAAGACCACCGCCGCCCCGTACACCCTGCGCGCCCGGCCGCTGCCGACCGTCTCCGCGCCGCTGGCCTGGGACGAGCTGGAGCGGGCCCGCGGGGAGGCGGAGCTGGTGTTCACCCTCGCCGAGCTGCCGGACCGGCTGGCGACGCACGGCGACCTGTTCGCGCCGCTGCTGGACCCGGAGCAGGCCCGGCCACTGCCCCAGGCACCCACCGCCCGTGCCACGCCCCAGGCGCCCACCGGCCGTGCCGCGCCCCAGGCGCCCACCGGCCGTGCCACGCCCCAGGCACCCACCGGCCGTGCCACGCCCCAGGCACCCGCGCGGGCCGCGCAGCCCTCCCAGCCCCGGCAGGTGCTGCACCCGCCCGTCGAGGTGATGCGCCCCGCCGCCGTCACCGCCGTGCCGCCCGCCGACGGGCTGGGCGGGGGCGGCGTGCAGTACGAGCTGAAACTGGACGGCTTCCGCTGCGTCGCCTTCGCGCGTGGCGAGCGGCCGGCCTTCCTGCAGTCCCGCAGCGGCCGCGACCTGGCCCCCGAGTTCCCGCCGATCGCCGCCGCCGTCGCCCGGCTGCCCGAGGGGCTGGTGCTGGACGCCGAACTGGTCGCCTGGCGGGCCGGGCGGTTCGCCTTCGAGGAGCTGCTGCACACCCGGCAGGCCCGGGCCGCCGCCCCGGACGTCGCGCTCGGGCTGATCGCCTTCGACCTGCTCGCCCTGCCCGGCCGGGACGTCCGGCGACTGCCGCTCACCGACCGGCGCCGACTGCTGCTGGCCGCGCTGGCCGACGTCCCGCCGCCGATCCAGCCGGTGCTGGCCACCACCGACCGGACGGAGGCCGTGGCGTGGATGACCCAGCTGGCGGACACCGGCGTGGAGGGCCTGGTGTGCAAGGCCGCCGCCTCCCCGTACCGGGCGCGCGGCGCGGGCCGGGCCTGGGTCAAGTACCGGCGCAGCGACACCGAGGACGCCACCGTCCGTGCCCTGACCGGCCCGGCCGACCGGCCGCACGCCCTGGTGCTCGAACTCGACGACGGCCGCGTGCTGTTGACCACCCCACGGCTCACCCCCGTGCAGGCCCGGGAGGTCGCCCGGGCGGCCGGGCCGCTGCTCGGCCCGCCCGCCGCCGACCCCGACCACGGCCGGGTGCACCCGCTCACCGCCCCGCTGCGCGCCGAGGTCACCCTCACCGGCCGCCCACCCACCGCGACCTTCGTCCGCCTCCGCGGGGACTGACCCCCGGCCCGGGCGCCACGGACGCTACGAGTTCGCTCGTCCGCCCCTGAACGCCCGTACGCCCCTGAACGCCCGCGTCTGAACGCCGATACGCCCCTGAACCCGCGTCACTTCCGCTGCCCGGCCGCCGCGTGGGCGAACTCGGTGACGAAGGTGTCCTCGAACACCGGCAGGTCGCCCGGCGCCCGGCTGGTCACCAGCGGGCCCGGGCCCTCCCGGCAGACCTGCACCTCCTGGTCGACCCAGTGGGCACCCGCGTTGACCAGGTCCGTCCGCAGGCTGGGCCAGGAGGTGAGGGTGCGGCCACGGACGGCGTCGGCCTCGATCAGGGTCCAGGCGGCGTGGCAGATCGCCGCGACCGGGCGGCCGGCCGCGCAGCAGCCCCGGACGAAGGCGACCGCCGCCGGGTCGAGCCGCAGCGCGTCCGGGTTGGCGACGCCGCCGGGCAGCACCAGCCCGGCGTAGTCGGCCGGGTCCGCCTCCGCCACCAGGGCGTCCACCGCGAAGGTGTCCCCGGGCGCGCGGTGCCGCACGGCCTGGACCCGGCCGGGCGCGGTGGAGAGCAGGCGCGGACGGCCGCCGGCCTCGAGCACCGCCTGCCAGGGCGAGGTCAGTCCGTCCTGCTCGGCGCCGTACGGGGCGACCAGGAAGGCGACCGTCCGGCCGGTCAGGGTGGTGGCGGGCCAGCCCATGGGTCAGCGCCGGCGGGCGGTGGTGAGGTGCTCTTCGGGCGACGGGACGGTGCCCAGCCGGGCGCGCGGGCAGTCCAGGTGGACGGCGCGGTCCAGGTGGTCGATCCGGGCGACCAGGCCGACCGGGACGAGCACCCTGGCACCCGGCACCCAGGGCCCGGCGTCGACGGCCAGGTGGTCGCCGGCGTCCTGGTCGACCCGGCCGACCGCTCCGTCGGTGGCCTGCACCTCGTACCCGACCAGGCTGAGGTCGGCGGCGGGGTGGGAGCCCGGGCGGTACTCCCACAGGTCGGTACTCATGCGCACCTCTTCCCGATGGTTCGGCCCCCGCCGCGTCACGCCTCCGGGCGGTCCCAGGGCCTTCGTTCACGTCCGTCCCGGCCCTCCCCGCGCTCCCGGCGCTCCCGCCCGTCCTCCCGGTCCGGGCCGGTACCGCCGACGACGTCGTCGCCCCGGTCCGGCGCCCTTCGCCGTCGCAGCAGCGCCGTGGCGGCCATCGAGGCCGCCACCGAGGCGGCCCAGACCACCCCGAGCGCGGTCAGCACGGCGGTGGTCGGGGTGCGCACGCCGATGCCCACGCAGATCGACGTCATCACCAGTACGGTCAGCAGCACCCCGACCGAGATCCGGCGCCCGACGCCGCGCAGGGCGTCCAGGACCCGGTTCGGGCGCTTGGCCCCCATCGTGCTCAACTTCCGGTCGAGGCGCGTGTCCTGGCGCAGATCGGACTCGATCTCCTCGAGGAGCCGCCGCTCCCATCCGCTCAACGCGGGTCCGTCCATCTCGGTCACCTCCGACACTTCCGGTGACGTGCTCGCACCCGGCGGTTGCCCGGTACGGGCCGGCGTTAACCGTTCCGGGGACCGCCGGTTCCGGCGGCCACACGCCCGAAGGCCCGGGGACGGGCGAGCAGGCTGTCGTCCAGGACGCGCAGCAGGGCGGTGGCGTCGCGGTGGACCTCGACCGCGCCGGCCGCCCGCAGCTCCGGACCGGCGTCCCCGCCGGTCTCCAGGGCGACGCAGGGCACCCCGGCCCGCCGCGCCGCCAACACCTCGCGTACGCTCCCGGCGACGGCCACCGCGTGCGAGGGCGCGCCGCCCACCAGCGCCAGCGCGGCCCGCACGGCATCGCCACCGGGGGCGGTCACGGTCAGCGCCCGCACCCCGGCCGGACCGGGGCCGGTCAGCACCACCGTCCAGCCCCGCGCGGCGCACTCGTGCAACAGCTCGGCGCCGCCGGGCAGCCGGGGCCGCCAGTCGGTGCCGATCAGGGCCGCCGAGATCACCGTCATGGCCACCTCTCCCGTGCTCCGGGCCCTGCGTCGGGGCGTGCCCCGCGCAGGTCACGCACCGCGCGCCCTTCCAGGTTAGGACGCTCCCCGGCCCGGCGCGCAGCCTGCCTGGAACGGCCGTCCCGGGCACCGGAAAACCGCTTGGCGGGCACCGCGCGGGCCGGAATACTCCGGAGGTCCGTCGACGGGGAGGAGAGCGGGTGGCGGTGTTCGCGTGCGCCGGGTGCGGTACCGAGCTGACGGTGCCGGTGACGGAAGTGGCGCTGCCGCCGCACGCCCACCGGGAGGGCGGGGACCGGTACCTGCCGCCGCTGCTGGAGCCGGGCACCTTCGCCGTCGACCCGGAGCCGAGCGAACAGCCCTGGCGACCTTGGTCCGCGATCACGGCGGCGGAGGCCGCCGAACGCGGCCTGTACGCACCGGTCGACGGCCTGTGGAGCGGCCCCGGCGGCGCGGTGCTGCTGGCCCCGGGCGACAGCCTCCGGACCGTGCTGGTGCCGGAGACGTGCGACGGGTGCTGTGGGGCGGGCGGCGAACCAAACCTGGCGTGCGCGGGGTGCGGGCGCACGGTGGGCGCCCGGATCGACGACTGCTACCGCTGGCAGGCGGTGTGGCTCCACCCCCGGGCCGTCCGGCGCCTCCCGATCGAGGGCCCGGCCCGGCCGGCCGGGGACGGCTGGACGGTCCCACCGGCGCCCCCGGTCGAGCCGGGCGGCTGGTGGAGCGACCGCTGGAGCGCCGCCGTGGGGACGGCCCTGGCCGAGGTGCTGGCGGCCTCCGGCGGCGAGCCGGTGGCCACGGCCCCCGGCCTGCTGACCGAGACCTTCGGCCGCACCCTGCACCGGCTGCTCCCCGGTGCTCCCCCGGCCCGCGCCCTGCGCCCGGCCGGGCCCGGCCTCGCCGCCGTCCCGGCACCGGACATCGCCCTCGTCCCCCGCCACCCGTGGACCGGCGCCGCCTGGCCGACGCCGCCCGGCACCGTGGCCGTCCCGCTGGACGCCGGGGTGTGGACGTACCTGGCGTTCCCACCGCCCCGCCTCGCCACCAGGCTGCCCGCCGGGGAGGAGCGCGACGATCCGCTGCCGCTGCGCCCCATCCGCCTGTTCGAACCCGACCGCGACCTGCTGCGCCACCGCCTCGCCCGGTTGCCCTCAGTCCGCGAGCCCTGGCTGCGGGCGATCTACGATCAGCTCGGCGACCGCCGCCACCACCCGGGCGCATAGGAGGCCACACCCCATGAGGATCAACCTGACCACCGTGTTCGTCGACGACCAGGACAAGGCGCTGCGCTTCTACACCCAGGTGCTGGGCTTCGTGAAGAAGGCGGAGGTCCCGCTCGGCGCCTACCGCTGGCTCACCGTGGTCTCCCCCGAGCAGCCGGACGGCACCCAGCTGCTGCTGGAGCCCGACAGCCACCGCGCCGTCGGGCCGTACAAGACCGCGCTGGTCGAGGACGGCATCCCGGCCGCCCAGTTCGCGGTGGACAACGTGCACGCCGAGTACGACCGCCTGCACCGGCTCGGGGTGCGGTTCACCCAGGAGCCCACGGCGATGGGCCCGGTCACCGTCGCAGTTCTGGACGACACCTGCGGCAACCTCATCCAGCTCGCCCAGTTCCACGGCTAGGACGTGACGTGCGGGCCAGCACGAACCAGCCGGGCGAGGGCCAGCCACTCGACCAGGTCCTCGGCGGGCGGGTCGTGCCGGGTCAACTCGTGCAGGATCGCGGTGAGTTCGGCCAGATAGTCCGCCACCAGCTCGGCGGCCGTGGTCACCCGGCGCCGCCGGGGGCCGAGCTCCGGGTGGGCGCCGAGCCGCCAGGCCTCCTCCAGGCCAGCGCCCCAGCGGGCGACGGATTCGTGGAAGTCCCGTCCGGGACGGTCGGTGCCGTTCATCGGCCCAGGATCGCCGGGCCGGCCGGGGCCGTCACCCGGTTTTCCGGACACCCACCGTTTCTGGACACCCACCGCACAGCAGCCCTCAGCGGCCGAGGGCGACCGCCGGGTCCGTCGCCAGCCGGGCGTGCAGGTGCTCGTCGTTGTACGGGCCGTCGCCGTAGCGGTAGGAGCCCCGCAGGGTGCCCTCGTACGGGAAGCCGGCGCGGGCGGCGACCCGGCAGGAGGACTCGTTGCCGACGGCGTGGTAGAGCTCGATGCGGCGCACTCCGGCCGTGCGCACGCCCCAGTCGGTGACGGCGACAGTGGCGAGGGTGGCCAAGCCGCGGCCGCGGGCGGCGGCGAGCAGCCAGTAACCGACCATGGCGACGCCCTCGCCCCGGTCCGTCCAGCGCAGCGCGACGTTGCCGCACAGCCGGCCGTCGGCGCGGTCGGTGACGGCGAAGCAGGCGGTGCTGCCGTCGGCCCAGCGCTGGTCGGCGCGGTCGAGGAAGGCCTCGGCGCCGGCCGGGTGGGTGGCGTCGTGCAGCGGGTTCCAGCGGACGATCTCCGCGTCGACGGCGGCCGCCGTCACGGCGGCGACGGTGCCGCCGGGCAGGTCGAGGGCGCGGCCCCAGGGGCGCAGCAGGAAGGTTCCCACGTCGAGGACCTCGGGTCGGAAGGGGCGCCGGTCGGTCGCCGCGTCGCTGGTGGTCATCCCGTCTTCCTATCCCCGGCCGCGCCGCGCCCGCCAGTGATTAATCCGGCGGTGACCGGTCCAGCCCGGGCAAGCGGACGACCGTGCACCCGGCCTGGCCCGGGCCGGGTGCACGGTCGTGGGGTCAGATCCGGGCGAGGTAGCCGTTCTCCACGAGCCAGAGCACGTTCAGCTTCGCCGGGCCGCTCGGGACGAGGGTCGCGTCGAGCTGGTACTGGAGGCCCCAGCCGGGCTGGTTGAACCACGGGGCGATCGGGCCGGCGTGCACCTTGAACGGCTTGACCACCTTGTAGTCGTGGTAGTTGCAGCCGGCCGCCGGGGTGCCGTCGAGGCTCTGCGGGGGGATCGCGCGGTTGGCGTAGGGCAGGCCCTCGGGGGCGAGGAAGGAGCCGTACTCGCTGCCGTAGCGGTCGATGTTCTGGTTCGGGTAGAGGGTGAGGTCGAACTCGACCGGGCTGCCGTCGGGGAGGGTGACGTAACCGTCGGACGGCGGGTAGATCCAGCCGCCCTTGCCGCCGTTGGCGGTCGGGTCGTAGTACTTGGCCAGGAAGTCCTGCTCGGCGGCGCCGCCGGTGCGCTGGTAGCCGAGGAGTTGGCGGCCGACCGGGCCGGTGGTCGGGAGGTCCTCGGGGCCGAGGCGCGGGTCGCCGTCGAAGAACGCCGCGGAGCACTGGTCGGACGGGGTGGCCGCCCTGCTGTCGGCGGCGGCGGGAATGCTCACGGCGGTCAGGGCGGCGGCCGCGGCGAGGGGCGCGACGAACAGGCGAAGGCGCACGGTGTCTCCGTCGAACGAGGATCGGTGGCAGAGGGGCCGCGGAGGGCGTTCTGCTCACCCTCCGTGGCCGGTTCGGCACCAGGCAAGCGGATTCACTGATCATTCGTCAACACGACTTGGCCGAAGGCCGACCTGTTTCCCCGGTTTCGGCCAAGCCCGGGACACCGGGCCGCTCACCCGGAAGGATGAGCGGCCCGGTCGCCGGCCTCACCGCCCAGGGGCGACCCGCCCGATCAGGTGGAGCAGCCGGTCCAGGGCGTCCTTGGAGTCCGGCTCGGTCAGGTTGACCATCAGCCGGAACGCCACCTTCAACAGCGCGGGGTGGCCCAGCCCGGCGGCCCCGGCCGCGCCGAGCAGCCGGGGCCGCCCGAGCAGGTCGGCGGCCAGGCGGCCGACTGCGAAGTAGCCCGCGTAGGCGGAGCGGAGCTTCTGCGGGTAGGCGCGCAGGGCGAGTTCGCGGCCGCGGTCGGTACGGCGGGCGTGCGCCTGGACCACGGTCTCGGCGGCGTAGCGGCCGGACTCCATCGCGTAGGCGATGCCCTCCCCGGTGCCGGGGCTGACCGTGCCGCCGGCGTCGCCGATCAGCAACAGGCCGTCGGCGTAGTGGGGTTGGCGGTTGAGGCCCATCGGCAGGGCGGAGCCGCGGATCGGCTCGGTGACGGCCTCGGGGTGGTAGCCGTAGCCAGGCGGCAGGTCGGCGCACCAGCGCCGCAGCAGCTCGCGCCAGTCCAGGTCGGTCTTCGCGGTGTCGAGGACGCCGAGGCCGACGTTGGCGGTGCCGTCGCCCATGCCGAACACCCAGGCGTAGCCGGGCAGCAGTCGGCGGGCCGGGTCGTCGGGGTGGCGCAGGTCGAGCCAGGCCTCCAGGTAACGGTCCTGGTGGCGCGGGGTGGTGAAGTAGGTGCGGTAGGCGACGCCCATCGCGCGGTCGGTGCGCCGGTAGCGCTTCATCGCGACGGACAGCCGGGTGGAGTTTCCGTCGGCGGCGATCACGAGCGGGGCGCGGTACTCGACGGGCTTGCGCTCCTCGCCGAGCTTGGCGGTGACACCGGTGATCCGGCCGGACCGCTCGTCCGTCAACGGCCCCGCCACATTGGCCCGTTCTACCAGCCGGGCGCCGGCCGCGGCGGCCCGGCGGGCGAGCAGTTCGTCGAAGTCGGCGCGGCGGCGCACGAGTCCGTGGGAGGGGAAGGCGGAGAGCTCGGGCCAGTCGAACTCCAGCGCGCGGTGCCCGGAGATCAGCCGCAGGCCCTTGTTGTGCAGCCAGCCGGCCTCCTCGGAGACGTCGATGCCCATGTCGACCAGCTGTTTGACGGCGCGCGGAGTGAGGCCGTCGCCGCAGACCTTCTCGCGCGGGAAGGCGGACTTCTCCAGCAGCAGGACGTCCAGGCCGGTGCGGGCGAGGTGGTAGGCGGCGGTGGAGCCGGCCGGTCCGGCGCCGACCACGATGACGTCGGCACTGTCCTCGGTCGGGGCGGGCCGCTGCCGCTCCGCTCGCAGCTGCTGCTCTGGGCCGGGCATCGAGCACTCCCCCTGGGGTCGGATCGGCTGCTTGCTCGACCGGTGGCTGACGCGATCGGCCGCACGCACAACGGAATCGGCGGGCTGGGCGGTTCCAGACGGACGATAGAGAACCAGGCCCACCCCCCGCCGCCATGACACGCGGACCCGGGTCGCAGACCGGCCATTTCCGGCCACCCGCCGATCACCCCGCCGCCACCCCGCCCGTCGCCGTCGCGGCCCGCCGAGCCAGGCCCCGATCGGCGAATCGCCACGTCAGAAGCCTGTGGTGCACATGAATTCACCACAATCGGGTGATCGGATCGTTGCGGGGAACTAGTCGGACCAATCGCTCTCAGCGCTGCATTCCGGCCAAATCCCCCTTGCGCCACCTTTCGTACTGCGGGAACTTTTGTGCCCCTCACGTCGTACCCGGCCGGCCCCCGTCCGGCGGGCGACCGAAGGCCCCCACCCACCGCGCGGACTCGTCCCGGCCCGCCGTACCCGATGGAACGCCATGCACCTCCGCTCCACCGCCGCCCGCTCCCTGGTGGCCGTCCCCACCGCCGCCGCCCTGCTGCTGCTCTCCCCCGCCGCGCACGCCGCCGCCGGTGGCAACGGCAAGGGCGCCCCCGGCAACAACGGCACCGTGAAGATCCACGACGCCACCACCGGCCAGGAGGACGTGCGCAACGAGCCCAAGGTCTGCACCTTCTACCTGGACTCCTTCGGCTTCGACCCGAACCAGGACGTGCTCTGGGCGATCTTCGACATGAACGGCGACATGACCGAGCCGCTCGTGTACGGCGACCTCCCGGTCGACGGCCAGGGCCACGTCCGTACCGAGGACATCGACCTCCCGGACGGCCACTACAAGCTGTTCTGGGCGACCGTTCCGCTGGTCGACGGCGAGCTGCCGGAGAACCCGGACGTCAGCAACCCCAAGCAGAAGGTCTTCAAGGTCGACTGCGGCGGGCGCACCCCGGCCCCGACCGGCAAGCCGACCGCGGTGCCGAGCACCAGCCCGTCGCACACCCCGGCGCCGTCGCACACCCCCACTCCGTCGCAGACCCCGGCCCCCACCCACACCCCCGCGCCCTCGCACTCGGCCACGCCGTCCACCACCCCGCTGCCGCCGGTGCCGACCACCCCCGCGCCGACCGCCCCGGCCACCGAGCCCGCGAAGACCCCCGCGCCCACCGCCCCGGCCACCGCCGCGCCCACCACCCCGGCCGCCGAGGTCCCGACCGGCGCCCCGAGCACCGTGCCGAGCACCGGCCCGTCCACCCAGCCGACCGCCACCGTCCCGGTGCACCCCGGGAACGGCACCAAGGTCAGCCCGAGCCAGCCGCTGGTCGTGCCGGCCAAGGTCAGCGTCCCGACCCCGATCCCGGGCGCGGCCTCCGACGGCAAGAAGCTGGCCACCACCGGTAGCGACGGCACCCTGCTGTACGCGGGCGCCGGTACCGCCCTGCTGGTCGCCGGTGCGGGCGCGGTGGTCTACACCCGCCGTCGCCGCACCTCCGCCTGAGGCACCCCGGTACGCCGGTCCCCGGGGGTCTGAGCCCTCCGGGGGCCGCGGTGCCGCGTCTGAGCCGCGGCGCCGAAGCGCCCGGCCCGTCGACGTCCGTCGGCGGGCCGGGTTCGTCCCTGATCCCGTCAGATCAGGGGCGGGGACGACGGAAGCCCCTGACCGCACGGGGGGACGTGCCAGGGGCTTCCGTTCATCTCCACGGCCACCGGGGCCTCAGTGGTTCACTCCTGTCACGGATTCACCGCCAGCACCACGAACTCCGCCAGCACCCCCAGGTGCAGCGCCCCCTGGAGCAGCGTCGCCCGGCGCGGGATGACGGTCAGGGTGCCGAGCACGACCGTCAGGGTCAGCAGCACCAGGTGCGAGGGTTCGAGGCCGAGCACCAGCGGGCCGGAGAGCCAGACCGAGGCGATCGCGACCGCCGGGATGGTCAGGCCGATGCTGGCGAGCGCCGAGCCGAGGGCCAGGTTGAGGCTGGTCTGCAAGCGGTTGCGCACGGCCGAGCGCAGTGCCGCGATGGTCTCCGGCAGCAGCACCATCATGGCGATCACCACGCCGACCACGGCGTGCGGCAGTCCGGCGCTGTCCACCGCGGACTCGATGGTCGGCGAGACGCCCTTGGCCAGGCCGACCACCGAGACCAGCGCCACGGCGAGCAGCAGCAGGCTCGTCCCGGCGGCGCGGACGGTGGGCGGCGCCGCGTGGTCGTCCTCGTCCTCCTCCCGGCGGACCTCGCCCTCGGCGGTGACGGGCAGGAAGTAGTCCCGGTGCCGCAGGGTCTGGGTGGTCACGAACAGCCCGTACACCACCAGCGAGGCGATGGCCGCGTAGGTCAGCTGGGTGGTGGAGAACCGCGGGCCCGGGGTGCTGGTGGTGAAGGTCGGCAGCACCATGCTGAGCGTGGCCAGGGTGGCGATGCAGGCGAGCGCCGTGCCGGTGCCCTCGGGGTTGAAGACGGCGGTGCGGTACCTGACCGCGGCCACGATGATGGACAGGCCCATGATCCCGTTGCAGGTGATCATCACGGCGGCGAACACGGTGTCCCGGGCGAGGGTCGAGGACTTGTCCCCGCCGTCGGCCATCAGCGTCACGATCAGCGCGACCTCGATCACCGTGACGGCGACCGCGAGCACCAGCGATCCGAACGGCTCCCCGGTCCAGTGCGCGATCACCTCGGCGTGGTGCACGGCGGCCAGCACCGCCCCCACCAGGAACACGGCGACGACGCCGACCACCCAGCCGGGCAGGTCCTCGTGCCAGGTGAGGGCGAGGACGACGAACGCCGCCACCGGGACGACGACGGTCCATTGCGCGGAGGCCGCGCGGAGCTTCGTGATCATGCGCCCGAGGATCCCAGACCGGAGGCCGGTCGCCCGGGTGCCCGCGCCGGGATGTGGGTGGATGTGGCCCGACTTGTCCCGAACTGCGCGCTCACCCGCCGTAGTCGGCGAGGTACCGGAGCACCTTGTCGACGTGCGGCCGGACCCGCTCCGGGACGCCCCCGGCGGCCGTCACGGTCTTGTCGCTGGTCCGGTACGCGGCGGCGACCAGCGCGGGCAGCTCGCGGGTGAAGCCCTGCCGCTTGAGCTGCTGGTCGAGCCAGCAGACGTAGTTGCCCATCGCGGCGATCGCGTCGCCCGGGTCCAGGTAGGACTTCGGCCCGGGGTGGCTGGCGGCCTTGGCCCAGGCCTCGAAGACCGCGGGCGTCCACATCGCGATGCCGTACTCGCCGGTCTCCGGGCGGGCCGCGTTCGGGTCGAAGCCGCTCTCCGCCTTGAGCATGGCGGCCAGCAGGACGGGGGTGACCTCCGGCTCCGGGCAGCGCCGGGCGGCGTCCTCGACCATGCCCCGGTAGGCGACCGGGACGTCGGAGCCGGGCGGGATCGCCCCGGGCAGCGGCGCGGCCCGGTGGGCGCCCGGCTCGACCTGGCCGCTCTGGCCGCCCGGCTCGGGGCCGCCGGTGAGCGCGAGCAGGACGGCCGCGCAGGCCAGCACCCCGAGGCCGGCCCGCAGCACCCGGCGTCGGGCGGCCGGGCGGGTGCCGGCCCGGGCCACCAGGGCGGCCAGGTCGGTGCGGGCGCGCTCCTCCCGGTCCGGGGCCAGGCAGGCCGCCACCACGGGCCGCCAGCGGGACGGCAGCGCCTGGTCGAGCCGCAGCGGGGCCGCGCCGCGCGCGTACGCCTGGGCCGCCAGCGAGCGGGCCCGGGCGGTGGCGCCGAGAAAGGGGTGCAGTCCGCCGGTGAACAGCTGGTGGGCGATCACCCCGAAGGCCCAGACGTCGGCGCTGGGGCGCACCGCGACCCCGCGTGCGCCGGTGCGCTCGGACCACCACTCCGGCGGGACGTGGTCGGGTGAGCCGAGCGGCGGGGCGTAGGCGTGGGTGCCCTCCAGCTCGGCGGTCAGGCCGAAGTCGGCGATCTTGGCGGTGCCGTCGGGCATCAGCAGGATGTTGGCCGGTTTGAGGTCCCCGTGCACCCAGCCGGCCCGGTGCATGTGGGTCAGTCCGGCGCAGACCCCGGCGAGGATCCGCTCGGCGCCGGGGACGGCCCGGCCGGGGCGCGCGGCGGCGAGCAGGTCCTGGAGGCTGCGGGCGGCGCGTTCCATCACCAGCGCGACGGCGCCGTCCAGTTCGGGGTGGTCGGGGTCGTCGACGGTGACCACGGCGAGGGTGCGGATCAGGTGGGGGTGGTCGGCGCGACGGCTGAACCGCAGTTCCCCGGCGGCCATCTGGGCCACCGTACGGCGCTGGCCGGGGCTGGAGCGGGCCGGCCCGAGCAGTTTGACGGCGACCGGGGTGCCGTCCGGGCCCTCGGCGGCGTAGACGCTGCCCCAGGCGCCCGCGCCGAGGAAGGCGCCGGTGCGGTAGCCGGCCAGGGGGTAGCCCGGGGGGACCTCGAAGGGCGGCCGCCGCACCGACCGCCCCTCCGGTGGCGGCGGCCCCTCGCGGTCGGGCCCCTCGGGACAAGGCTCGCAAGGGCTGGGCTCGTCGCGGTCGGGCCGGTCCGGGTCCGGTCGGTCGGCCGGGGTCACGGCCGGGCGACCGGGCGCCGGGGCGGCAGCAGCGAGAGGTGCTCCTCCCGGACGAGGTCGAAGCGCAGGGCCAGGGCGACCAGTTCCTCGCGCTTGCCCCCGGCCGGGCCCTCCTCGTACGGCTCGCGCAGCCGCAGTTTGGCGCCGACCAGGTAGTCGATGTGGTAGTTCACCGCCGAGCGGGTCAGCCCGTGGCAGGCGGGCAGGGCGCGCAGCCGGGCCAGCACCTCGGTCACCCCGGGCACGGCGGCGGCGGAGGGCGAGCGCAGCCGGGGTTCGCAGAGCGCGAGCAGCACCAGGAAGTACTTGGCGGTCGGGTCCAGGGCGAAGGGGCTGACGGTGTGTTCGCCGTCCGCGTCGGCGGGGTGACCGTCCAGGTAGCAGTGCTGCGGGGCGAAGACCTTGAAGGCGGCGGGCTCGCCGAGGGCGGGCAGCAGGACCCGGGAGAGCTCGAAGGGGACGGGTGCGCCGAGCCGGCCGGGGGCGACCTTGACGTGCTCCCCCGCGCCTTCGAGGTTCTCCACCACATAGGTGGCGGTGGTGGAGAAGTTGGACAGCAGCCAGTAGTCCTCGGCGGCGACCACTTCGCCGGCCCGGCGGGAGACGCCCTGGTCGGGCAGCGGGATGGGGACGGGCCGGGCGGGCTCGCCGCGGCCGAACACCGCGGTCTCACCGGGGCCCATCCGCAGCAGTGCGGGCGCCGCGCCGGGCGCCGACTCCGGCCCCTGGCCGGGTAGTTGCACGATGACCGTGTCCACGCCGCCACCTCCGTGGGATCGGTTCGATGGTATCCGTCCGATTCGCCCCGATGGCAAGGCACTTACCCGGACGAGTGACAGGGCCCGGACGGCGCCCGGACGGGGTCCAAGCGGGGCCCGGACGATCGCTGTCGACAAAAGGGTGGTTCAAGGCCTGGTCAAAGCAGCGGAGTCGGAGTACGGGAAACCCGGCCCCGGGACCCCTCCAGCCCTCCCCCGGCGCACGCACCGGCCCCTGCCCGGCGCCCCGCCGCCCCGAGCGGGACCCCGGCGCCGGGCGCGGTCGGCCATGAACCCTTGCAGGTCAGGACGTTGGCGATGGCCAGAGGCGATGCGGACCGACTGATCATCCGTCAGGCCGCGACTTGTCCGTGTGCTGAACATCCGGCGAACGATTGCAGCCAGTAGTTGAACCGTCACCATGAGTGTGACGCAACGCACACTTGCCGATCTCATGATGTGTGCAAGACTCATCTCAAGAAGTGAGATTCCCTTTGTTTCCAAGGAGGTTCGTATCATGCGCACTCGGATTGCAGCCGTGATGATGACGGTGGCAGGGATCGCCGGGCTGTCGGCCGCCCCCGCCGTGGCCGCCACGGCGACGTCCGAGGCCGGCACCGCGGCCTGCGCCACGGTGCTCAACCGCCCCTGCATCACCCACCAGGCCGACGGTGAGGGCATCGTCGGCATCGCCCAGGTCAACGCGGACCCCACCCAGTTGACGATGGTTCAGGTAGAGGTGCGCACCCAGCAGGCCTGGGGCAGCCCGTGGGAGACGGTCGCCAGCGCGACGACCGTCCGACTCGGCCCCGCCCAGGCCGTCACCCCCAAGGTCACCGCCACCGCCCCCCGCATCATCTGCGCCACCGCCGGCCCGGCGCTGGACGCCGCCAAGCAGGTGACCACCTGTACCAACCCGTTCTGATCCGGCGCGCTCCGCTCCGGCAGGCCGGACCCCGATCGGCCACCGGAAGGACGCCGTCCGCAAGGACACCGTCCGCAAGGACACCGTCCGGAGGAACACCGTCCGGAAGGACACCTCCGTAAGACAGGGCAGCCCGGACCTCCGGGCACCGGGAGCCGGGGCCTTCGGGCCCCGGCTCCTCGGGCTTCCCAGCCCCTGGGCTTCCCGGCTTTCCCCGGCGGCGGCCCGGGGCCCGCGGAAAGCCCCCACCAGGCAGGACCTCCGACTGCGACACCGGCCCCGGGTGGACCTGGGGGCCCGTTCACGGCAAACTGGTCTAGACCTCGAAGGTCTAGACCTCAGCCACGCCTCAGAACGGTGGACCCAGTATGGAAATCGTGATCGTCCCTGACGCCCCAGCGGCCGGCGAGCTCATCGCCGCGGCGATCACCGATCTGCTGACCGACAAGCCGGAGGCCCTGCTCGGCGTCGCGACCGGCTCGACCCCGCTGCCGATCTACCAGGCCCTCGCCGAGCGGGTCCGCGACGGCCGCCTGGACGCCTCCCGGGCGCGCGTCTGCCAGCTGGACGAGTACGTCGGCCTGCCGGCCGGCCACCCGGAGTCCTACCGCTCGGTGGTGTTGAAGGAGGTCGTGGAGCCGCTGGGCCTGACCGAGGAGTCCTTCCTGGGCCCGGACGGCAACGCCGCCGACATCGCCGCGGCCGCCACCGCCTACGACCGCGCACTGGCCGAGGCCGGCGGCGTGGACCTGCAGATCCTCGGCATCGGCACGGACGGCCACATCGGCTTCAACGAGCCCTGCTCCTCGCTCTCTTCCCGGACCAGGATCAAGACCCTGACCCGGCAGACCCGGGTCGACAACGCCCGGTTCTTCGACAGCATCGACGAGGTCCCGCACCACGTCATCACCCAGGGCATCGGCACCATCCTGGAGGCCCGCCACCTGGTGCTGCTGGCCACCGGCGAGGCCAAGGCCGAGGCCGTCGCGCTCGCCGTCGAGGGCCCGCTGGCCGCCGCCGTCCCCGCCTCGGCGCTGCAGCTGCACCCGCACGCCACCGTGGTGGTGGACGAGGCCGCCGCCTCCCGCCTCAAGCTGGCCGACTACTTCCGCGACACCTACGCGGCCAAGCCGGCCTGGCAGAAGCTCTGACCCCGGCGGCCGCCGACGGCGGAGGGCCCGGGCACCGATTCGGTGTCCGGGCCCCGCGCTGTCCACGCCCGACTGTCCCAGCCCGACTGTCCCCGCCCGGCCGTCCGCGCCCACTCCGCCCCGCCCCGGCCGCCGCCGGCGGGGTGGGGCGGCTCAGCGCTTGCGCAGCCAGTCGGCGAAGGCCTCCAGGGCCGGGCCCGGGTCGCGACGGCCGACGCCGATCCGGAAGCGGTCGGCCGGGGTGGGGGTGAGCTCGGAGCGGAACATGCTCGCGGGCATCAGCAGCACGCCGGCCTGCTCCACCAGCGCGGTGCAGAAGTCCTCCACGCCGTCCGGCCCGAGGTAGCGCGGGTAGGCGACGCAGCCGCCGTCCGGGGCGCGCCAGTCGAAGAGTTCGGGGAACTCGGCGAAGAAGGCGTCGAAGTGCGGCAGGTTCGCCGCGATGATCCCCCGGTTGCGGTCGAGGATCCGCTCCCGGGCGGTGATCGCGATCCGGGCCAGCACCTCGCTGGGCGCGGAGTTGCAGATGGTGGTGTAGTGCTTGGCCCGCTCCAGCCGGGTGCGCAGCTCGCGGTCCCGGCAGGCGATCCAGCCGATCCGCAGGCCGGGCAGGCCGAGCGACTTGGAGGTCACGTTGAGCGAGAGCGCGGTGGCCGAGAGGTCGGCGGCCTGCGGCAGGATCCGGGCCGGGTCGCGTTCCAGGCCGCGGTAGACCTCGTCCGAGAAGAGCCGGATGCCGCGCTCCTCGCAGAGTTCGGCGAGCCGGGCGAGGTCGGCGGCGTCGATCAGGGTGCCGGTCGGGTTGTTGGGGAAGTTGACCGAGAGCACCTTGGTGTTCGGGCGCAGCGCCGCCTCGACCGCGTCCAGGTCGAGCGCCCAGTCCTGCCGCTCGTCCAGGGCGACCCCGGTGACCTCGCACAGCGAGAGCGGGATGGTCTCCGCCGACTGGTAGTTGGGGGTCACCACCACCGCGTGGTCGCCCGGCTCCAGCAGCACCTGCATGGCGAGGTTGATCCCCTCCTGGGCGCCGCCGAAGCAGATCACGTCGTCCGCGTCGACCCGCTCGTACATCCCGGCGATCGCCCGCCGCAGGCCCGGGTCGCCGAAGGTCTCGGTGTAGCCGAGCGCCAGGGTGTCCCAGGCCTCGCGGTCCTCCGGGCCGGCCAGGGCCAGGAGTTCGGCCATCGTCATGGTCTGGGCGTCGGAGGCGGTGAGGTGGTGGCGGGCGGTGAACTCCCAGCGGGTGAAGTAGGTTTCGAGCCGGAAGTCGGGCAGCTGGGTCATCGGGTGGTCCTCAGTTCTTCCTGGGCGCGGCGGGGTGCTTGAGCTCGGCGAGCAGGGCGTAGGCGGTGGAGCGGGAGATCCGCAGCGCCACGGCCACGACGGGGACGGCGCGGCGGACGGCGAACACCCCGGCCGCGTCCAGTTCGCGCAGCACGGCGAGCCGGTCCTCGCGGGTGAAGCGCTCCAGCGGACGGCCCTGGGCGCGGACGTGGCCGCCGACCACGTCGTTGATCCGCTCCGTCCAGTCGCGTTCGAACAGCGGCTCGGGGCGAGGGGCGGTGGGGGCGGCGAAGTTGGTCAGCAGGGCGGCGGCCTGGTCCAGCGGGCCGCGGTCCAGGTTGACGCAGAGCACCGCCGAGGGCCGGCCGGCGTCGTCCCGCAGCACCGCGCTGACCGAGGAGAGCCGCCGGCCGTCCGGCAGCAGCTTCTCGTACGGCCCGTAGACGTCCGGGGCCGAGGGGTCCAGTTCGTCCAGCTCGCCGAGCAGGGACCGGTCGCCGGGGGCGCGGGCGGTCATCGGGTTCCAGATGGCCAGCACCCGGTCGGTGGCGGTGTCGTGCAGCACCACCTCGGCGTACGGCCCCAGCAGCTGGGCGACCGCGCGGCAGACCGGCGACCAGGTCCGCACGCGCGGGTCAGGGGTTTCGGCAGGCATGGATGGACTGTACGTCCGACTCGGACACTCAGTCCAGAGGCGGGAGCAGGGCCGGGTGTGGGAGAGGCCCCGCCCGGCGTTCCGAACGGGGCCTCCGAGGGGGCGCCCAGTGGCAGGTGATCAGCGGCAGGTGATCAGTGGCAGGTGATCAGCAGGCCGAGGACGGAGGTGCAGCTGCGGGTCGCCCGGCTGGTGGCGGGCGAGGGGTCGGCGGGGGCGCCGGCGGTGCGGGCCACGGTGACGTCCCAGGAGGTGAGCAGGCTCAGCGCGCCGACCCGGACGGAGAAGTGCCGGGTGGCACTGGCCCCCTTGGCGAGCGGGGCGGCCAGGGTGCAGGTGAGCTTGCCCGCCGCGACCGTGCAGTCGGTCGAGGTGGTGGTCGGCCCGGTGGGCAGAGCGGCGGCGACGGTGGCCGCCGTGATCGGGTCCGGGCCCTGGTTGGTGAGGGTGACGGTGTAGTCGACCCGGCTGGAGAGCAGGTCGGTGACCGGGGTCGCGGTGAGCGCGACGGCCAGGTGGGCGCTGGGCGCGGTGTAGTCGAAGCGGTCGGCGGCGACGGCGGCACTGGTGCCGCCGGGCGTGGTGACCTGGACGTCGACCGGGCCGGTCACCGTGGTGGCGGGGGCGGTCGCGGTGCAGCTGGTGCTCGTGCAGCTGAACGAGGTGGCCGGACCGGCCGCGCCGAAGGTGACGGCGGTGGCGCCGTTGAGGTCGGTGCCGGTGATGGTCACCGTCGTGCCGCCCGCCCCCGAGCCGCCGTTCGGGCTGATCCCGGTCACCGCCGGCACCGGCAGCGGGAGGTTCAGCACGTCGACGGCGTCACCGGTGAAGTCGGCGAGGTAGCCGCGCCGCCCGTCGGCGCTCAGCGCCAGGGTGTACGGGCCGGCGCCCACCGGGACGGTCGCGGTGACGGTCCGGCCGGCCGCGTCGATGACGCTCAGCGTGTTGTCGGCGTAGTTGGAGACGTAGGCGGTGGAGCCGTCCGGGGCGAGGGCCACCGAGTAGGGGCCGTTGCCGACGGTGACGGTGCCGACCAGGGTGCCGGCGCCGGTGTCGAGCACGGCGGCCGTGGTGTCGTCCCCGTCGGCGGCCCACAGTCGGCTGCCGTCGGGGCTGAGCGCCAGGCCGAAGGCGCTGTGGCCGACCGCGATCGTGGCGCTCACCGCGTTGCTCGCGGTGTCGACCACGTTCACCGCCTTGGCGCCGGAGGCGGCGACGTACAGCCGCTTGCCGTCGGGCGAGACGGCGAGCCCGTGCGGCTCGGCCCCGACCGGGACGGTGGCGGTGACGGTGTTGCTCGCGGTGTCCAGCACGCTCACGGTGCCGGCCCCGGCGTTGCTGACGTAGGCGCGGGTGCCGTCCGGGGAGAGCGCCAGGCCCCAGGGCTGGACGCCGACCGGGACGGTCGCGGTGACGGCGTTGCTCGCGGTGTCCACGACGCTGACCGCGTTGTCCAGGTGGTGGGTCAGGTAGGCGCGCCGGCCGTCGGGCGAGACGGCGACCGCGTAGGAGCCCGTACCGGCGGTGAAACTGCCGGTCACCGTCCGGGTCGCGGTGTCGAGCACGCTGACGGTGCCGGTGCTCTGGCTGGTCACATAGGCCCGGGCGCCGTCCGGAGTGAGCGCCACACCCGCCGGGTAGGGCGCCACCGGCACGTGGGCCGCCACGGTCGGCGGGGGCGCGGCGGCCTCGGCGGGGGCGGGCTGGGAGAGCAGCGCGGCCGTGGCTGCGGATATCGCCGCCACGGCCGTCCAGGTGCGCCGGGGTGCACGCGGTGATCTCACGGATTCTCCAGGGGAGGTCGACCAGGGGGAGGTGGTGAAGGACGTGGCTCCGGAGCCGCTGCGAAGCGTAGATCGCTTGGTGACGGCGCGTCAGGAGCTGATCGGTAATGTCGCCAACTGTTCAGATTCGACCGAGATGCGGCGGGGCCACAGGCGAGGTCACCGGGGACGCCGTCGGGGTCACCGGGAGCGCCCGTCGGGGTCGTGCAGGAAATTGGAGTTCTGGAGTCGTATTCGCTAGCGTTTCGATCGTGAGGCTGACCAAGAGCACCGACATCGCCCTCCGCATCGCCATGCGGCTCGCCGTGATCGGCGAGGGCGAGAACCCGACCACCCGCGAGGTGGCCGAGTCGGTCGGCGTGCCGTACACCCACGCGGCCAAGGTGGTCAGCAGGCTGCAGCACCTCGGGGTGGTGGAGGCCCGACGCGGACGCGGCGGCGGACTGATGATCACCTTCGCCGGGCGGACCGGCTCGCTCGGCCTGCTGCTGCGTGAACTGGAGGGCGTCGGCGACGTGGTCGGCTGCGAGGACGACCCGCCGTGCCCGCTGCGGGCCGCCTGCCGGCTGCGCGGGGCGCTGCGCACCGCCCAGGAGGCGTTCTTCGCCGCGCTCGACCCGCTCAGCATCGACCAGCTGGTGGCCTCCCCCACCGGACCGGTCCTGCTCGGCCTCACCGCCCGACCCGTCGACTGACCCCGCCGATCAACCCCTCCGATTAACCCCGCCCCCCCGGGGGGTCGGTCGGCACTCACGGGCTTAAATACGAATCTCAGGTACCAGTTCTCAGCCACCCGTCAGGAGTTCCTCTGATGCTGTCCGCGAAGTCCTCCGAGGTCGTCGAGGCCACCCTGCCCGTCGTGGGCGCCGCGATCGGTGACATCACCCCGCGCTTCTACGACCGGCTGTTCGCCGCCCACCCCGAGCTGCTGCGCGACCTGTTCAACCGGGGCAACCAGGCCAACGGCACCCAGCGGGAGGCGCTGGCCGGCTCGATAGCCGCCTTCGCCTCCGCGCTGATCGCCCACCCCGACCAGCGGCCGGACGCGATGCTCGCCCGGATCGCCCACAAGCACGTCTCGGTCGGCATCGAGAGCGCCCAGTACAAGATCGTCCGCGAGCACCTGTTCGCGGCGATCGTCGAGGTGCTCGGCGAGGCCGTCACCCCGGAGGTCGCCGCCGCCTGGGACGAGGTGTACTGGCTGATGGCCAACGCGCTGATCGCGATCGAGGACCGGCTGCGCGCCGAGGCCGCGGCCGGCGGTGACCCGGCCGAGCTGTGGCGCCCGTACACGGTGATCGCCCGCCACCAGGAGACCTCGACCGTCGCCAGCTACCTGGTCCGCCCGGCCGACGGCCGCCCCGCCCCCGTCCCCCGCCCCGGCCAGTACGTCTCGGTGCGCACCCGACTCGCCGACGGCGCCCGCCAGATCCGCCAGTACAGCCTCTCCGGCGGGGCCGACGGCGCCCTGCGGTTCAGCGTCAAGCGCGAGCCCGGCGGCGAGGTCTCCGGCCACCTGCACGACCACCTGTACACCGGCGACACCGTCGAACTCGCGCCCCCGCTCGGCGACATCACCCTCGCCGAGGGCAACGGCCCGGTGCTGCTCGCCTCCGCCGGCATCGGCAACACCCCGATGACCGCGATGCTCGACCACCTCGCCGCCACCGGCTCCACCCGGCGGATCGTCTCGGTGCACGGCGACCGCGACCAGCTCAGCCACGCCTTCCGCGCCGACCTGGAGCAGCTGACCGCCAGGCTCTCCGACGCCACCGCCCACGTCTTCTACGAGCGGCCGCTCGGCGACTGGCCGGCCGAGCGCACCGGCCTGGTCGACCTGTCGACCGTCGAGGTCCCGGCCGGCACCACCGCCTACCTGTGCGGACCGCTGCCCTTCCTGCGCGCCGTGCGCGGCCAACTGCTCGCGGCGGGCGTCCCGGCAGCGGACATCCACTACGAGGTGTTCGGGCCGGACCTCTGGCTGGGCGCGGTCAGGGCCTGAGCTCCAGGGTGCAGCACTTCGCCCCGCCGCCGCCCTTGAGCAGTTCGGAGACGTCCACCGGGATCGGCTCGTAGCCCTGCTCGGCGAGCCGGCCGGCCAGGTTCTTGGCCGTGTCCGGGAGCAGCACCCGGCGGCCGTCCGAGACCGCGTTCAGTCCGAACACCTCGGCGTCGGCCCGGTCGGCGAGGAGCGCGTCCGGGAAGAGGCTGCGCAGCACGGAGCGGCTGTGGGCGTCGAAGGCCTCCGGGTAGTACATGACGTGGTCGTCGGAGAGCACGGCCAGCGCGGTGTCCAGGTGGTAGAAGCGCGGGTCGACCAGGGTCAGGCTGACCACGGGGACGCCGAACAGTTCCTCCGCCTCGGCGTGGGCGGCCCGCGAGGTGCGGAAGCCGGTACCGGCGAGCACCCGGCGCCCGACCACCAGGTGGTCGCCCTCGCCCTCGTTGACGTGCCCGGCGCGGCGCACCGCGCGGTAGCCGTGCAGCCGGAACCAGGACTGGTAGGCCTCGGACTCGGCGGCCCGCTCACGGTGGCGGAAGGTCGCCACCAGGGCCCGGCCGTCCAGCACGGTGGCCCCGTTGGCGGCGTAGACCATGTCGGGCAGGCCGGGCACCGGGTCGATCAGCTCGACGGTGTGACCGAGGCGGCGGTAGGTCCGGTGCAGCAGCTCCCACTGGCGGACGGCGAGCGCGGTGTCGGTGGGCTTCGCCGGGTCCATCCACGGGTTGATCGCGTAGTCCACCGTGAAGTACGTCGGCCGGCACATCAGGTAGCGCCGGGGCCGGGCCGTACGTGCCGGGGTGTGCGTGGGCATCGCTCAACCGTCCTAGGATCGCGGGGAGTTCGGGTGCGGAGCTGCGGGTCGCTGCTGAGGCGGCTGCCCCGCCATCCCCGCTCGCACACCCGCGCGGGCGCCCCCGGCGGGCGCAACCCCCCGCGCACCCGGCGCGAGCCCCGGCGCACGGACCGGCGGGCCGGACCGCTCACGGCGGGCCGGGTCACCGGCGAGCCGCGCCGGGCCGGACCCTCACCGGCGAGCCGGACCGCTCACCAGCGCACCGCGGCGAAGTCCACCGGCTCGGTCCGCAGCGCGCGGGCCCGGACGGCGAGGGCGCGCAGCCGGCGGTCCGCCTCCTCGGCGGGCATCCGGTGCTTGTCGCCGTGGCCGGGCAGCAGCCACTCGAAGCGCAGCGCGTCCAGGCCGCGCTCCAGCGAGGCCGTCTGCTCCTCGATCGAGTACCAGGTCACCGCCTCCTGCACCTCGATGTCCCGGTTGGTGCGGGACCAGTACAGGCTGTCGCCGCTGAAGCAGTACCGCTCGTCGGCGACGTACAGCACGCTGCCGCGGGTGTGGCCGGGGAAGGGGTGGGCGACCAGGCCGGGCGACACCTCCACCGGGTCGGTGCCGCGCAGCACCCGGTCGGCGTCCGGGGCCGCGGCGAGGTCGCCCTCGTGGATCCAGAGCCGGGCGCCCAGCCGGTCGGCGTACGCGCGGCCGTGCGCCGCGTGGTCGCGGTGGGTGAGCAGGACGTCGGTGACCGGGCCGAGCGCCTGGTAGCGGGCGGCGAGGGCCTCGCTCCAGCGGGGCGTGTCGATCATCACCCAGCCGTCGGGGCGGCGGCAGAGGTAGGCGGTGGCGCCCGCGGTCTGCCGGGAGTTGTGGCCCAGCAGCAGCACCTCGCCGGTCTCGTCGAGGGCCAAGGGGAACGGGTCGGTGGCCCGGTCGAGCGGGCCGTTGCCGGGGCGGATCGAGCGGGTCGGGCAGGCGTGGGCGGCGGCGAGCAGTTGGCGGCGCTCGGCCTCGTCGCGCGGCTGGCGGACCAGTTCGGACTTGCGGTCGCGCTCCCGGATCAGGTCGGGCGCGAGCTGCCGGGCGACGTCGCAGTTGGTGCAGCGGTCGTCGACGGTCCAGTTCTCGGAGCTGTTCATGGCCGGTGCTCCCCCAGGGAAGGTACGGCGGCCGGAGCGGCGCGCCGTCCTTCGAGCATCGTGCGGGCGGGCCGGAAAGCGGAAGGGGGAACGGACCTTGTGCTTTCCCGGACCGGGCGCTCTGCGGCCGGGCGGGGCCGTAGAGCGTACGTGGCCCATCTCACGTTCCGCCAGGCTCACCTACGGTGGCGTAGGTCACTTGAATGGGTGAACTATCTCTTTCATGCCGAACCTCCAGGAGACCCTTGACCTCAGTTCGTACGCCGCCCTCGGGGACAGCTTCACCGAGGGCCTGAACGACCCCGGTGCCGACGGCGCCTTCGCCGGCTGGGCCGACCGCCTGGCCGGACTGCTCGCCGACGGGCGGCCGCCGGGCGGGTTCCGCTACGCCAACCTGGCGGTGCGGGGGCGGCTGTTGGACCAGATCGTGGCCGAGCAGGTGCCGCAGGTCCGCCGGCTCCAGCCCGACCTGGTCACCTTCTGCGCCGGCGGCAACGACATCCTCCGGCCCGGCAGCGACCCGGACGAGGTGGCCGTCCGCTTCGAGGCCGCCATCGCCCAACTCGCCGAGAACGCCGGGACGGTGCTGATCTGCACCGGCTTCGACACCCGCGAGGTGCCGCTGCTCAAGCACCTGCGCGGCAAGATCGCCACCTACAACGGCCACATGCGGGCGGTCGCCGACCGCTACGACTGCAAGGTCGCCGACCTGTGGTCGCTGCGCGCGGTGCAGGACCGCCGGGCCTGGAGCGAGGACCGGCTGCACCTCTCCCCCGAGGGCCACCAGCGGGTCGCCCTGCTGGCCGCCCGTTCGCTCGGCCTGCGCACCCAGGACGACCCGGAGGCCCCGTGGCCGACCGCCCGCGCGCTCACCCCCGCCGACCAGCGGCGGGAGAACCTCCAGTGGGCCCGCGAGTACCTGATCCCCTGGGTCGGCCGACGCCTGCGCGGGGAGTCCTCGGGCGACCACGTCGAGGCCAAGCGCCCGGAGCTGCTGCCACTCTGACGGCACGTCAGAATTTGACGCTCCGTCAGACATTCGCACCGGGTGCTGTGGGCCGGCTGATCCGGCCGGCCCGCAGCACCCGGTGCGACAGCGCGGCGCCCGCCGCGCCGACCAGGTACCAGAACAGGTCCGGCGGGTTGAAGGTCGACCCGAGCACCAGGTGCACCAGCGCGCTGTGCCGCCCCCAGGCGTCCGGCAGGCCGGTGGCCTGGAACAGCTCCACCGCCCAGCTCACCGCGGCCGCCACCACGGCGGCCCGCAGCGGCCGCACCCGGGGCGCGACCAGCACCACCAGGGCGTACACCAGCACGGTGTAGAGCGCGTCACCCGCGCACTTGGCCACCTCGCCGGTCAGCACGGCGCGCACGCCCAGGCCCGCCGCCACCGTCACCAGCGCCGCCGCGGCGGCGGGAAGTCGTACCGTCAGGCCGTTCCGAAGCTCAGTCACCCGCCCCACGGTAGGCCCCGGCCCGCCCGCGCGGCACGGCGGGCCCCAGCTGTCCCAGCGGCCCCGGGAACCACCGCGCCGTCCCGGACGTCCTCCCCCTGGTGAGCCATCCGTGCAGGTCACGGGCGGGAGTTCGAGCAAGGCGGGCGGGGCGGGGACAGTGACGGAGAACAGAGGCAGCACGGCACGGCGGCAGTTCGGCGTCCCCGGATTCGCGACCGGCCCGGACGGCCGGGCGCAGCGGGCCCGCGAGCAGGGCAAGGCCCTGCGCGAGCGCGTCCCCCGGGAGCGGCACGCGGAGTTCGCGCCCGCACCCGACCGGCCCACCGCCGTGGCGGCGATCGAGGCCTCCAACGCCGGCCGGATCCCCGGGCTGGTGCCGATCCGGGTCGGCCGGATGGCCGCCACGCCCTTCGCCTTCCTGCGCGGGTCGGCCGGGCTGATGGCCGCTGACCTCGCGGGCACTCCGGTGACCGGCGTCACCGCGCAGCTGTGCGGGGACGCCCACGCGGCCAACTTCGGCCTGTACGGCGACGCGCGTGGCCAACTCGTGATGGACATCAACGACTTCGACGAGACCGTGCCCGGCCCCTGGGAGTGGGACCTCAAGCGGCTGGCCACCAGCCTGGTGCTGGCCGGGCGGGAGACCGGGGCGAGCGAGACCACCGCCCGGGCCGCCGCCGCACACGCGGCCGCCTCCTACCGGCGCACCATGCGCACCCTCGCCAAGCTGCCCGCCCTGGACGCCTGGAACGCCGTGGCGGACGAGCAGTTGGTGTCCTTCACCGAGGCGCACGACCTCACCGAGGTGCTGACCAGGGTCGGCGCGAAGGCCCTCGGCAACACCAGCGCCCGGTTCGCCGCCCGCAGCACCATCCGTACCGCGGACGGCGGTTGGCGCTTCACGGCCGCCCCGCCGGTGCTCACCGAGGTCACCGACGCGACCGCCCGAGCGGTGGCCGGGGCGCTCGGCCCGTACGTGGCGACGGTGCCCGCCGAGGTGCGCACCCTGCTGTCCCGCTACCGGGTGCAGGACGTGGCGTTCCGGGTGGTCGGCACCGGCAGCGTCGGCACCCGCTCGTACGTCGTGCTGCTCACCGACCACCGGGACCAGCCGCTGGTGCTCCAGGTGAAGGAGGCCCGGCCGTCCGTCCTGCTGCCGTACCTGGACGGCGGCCGGGGGCAGCGGCCGGAGGAGCACGAGGGGCGGCGCGTGGTGCTCGGCCAGAAGCACATGCAGGTGGTCAGCGACACCCTGCTCGGGTGGACCACCGTGGACGGACTCCCCTACCAGGTGCGGCAGTTCCGCAACCGCAAGGGCAGCGTCGACCCGGCCGCGCTGCTGCCGGGCCAGCTGGACGACTACGCCCGGATCACCGGCGCGCTGCTCGCCCGGGCGCACGCCCACACCGCCGACCCGGGGCTGCTCGCCGGGTACTGCGGCAAGAACGAGGCGCTGGACGAGGCGGTCGCGGCCTTCGCCGTCACCTACGCGGACCGCACCGAGGCCGACCACGCCGAGCTGCTGGCGGCGGTGCGCAGCGGGCGGCTGCCCGCCGAGCAGGGGGTCTGAGGGGGCGGAAGTACCGGGCACCGGCGGCCGAGGGCGTCGACCGGCGGTCCGGGCGGGACGGCCGGCGGATCCGGGCGGGACGGCCCGCGGATCCCGGTGGGACGGCCCGCGGATCCCGGTGGGACGGCCGGGTCGCTCAGGGCGCCAGGAACGGCGCCACGGCGGCGACGTACTCGGCGGGCCGGGTGCGGTGCACCAGGTGCCCGGCCTCGATGGTGACCAGGCGGCAGTCCGGGACGAGCCGGGCGAGTTCGGCGACCCGCTCCTGCGGGATGTGGCTGGTGGCACCGCCGGCGACAACCAGGGTGCGGGCGGTGATCCGGGCCAGCCCCTCCCGCCAGGCCGGGTCGGGGGTGTCGAGCTGCGCCTTGACGGCCCGGACCATCGCCCAGTCGAAGTGCGCCGGTTCGTCCGCGCCCTCGGGCGGCACGCTCGACGGGCGCGGGTACAGGGCGGCGATGTCCTCCAGGACGAGCCGGTCGACCCGCTCGGGTGCGGCCTGGGCGAGCAGGTAGGCGACCACGCCGCCCATCGAGTGGCCGACCAGGTCGACCCGGGCCAGGCCGAGCGCGTCGAGGAAGGCGAGCACGTCCTCGCGCATCTCGGCCAGGCCGTAGCGGGCGGTGCGGCCGCTGTCGCCGTGGCCGCGCAGGTCGAGCGCGTACACGTGGTGGTCGGGGGCGAGGTCGGGCAGCACCGGCTCCCAGTCGGCGGCGCGCTCGCCGAGGGCGTGCAGCAGCACCAGCGGCGGGCCGTCGGGGCGTCCGCTCTCCCGGTAGGCGAGCGTGACGCCGGGCAGTTCCACCGTTCGTACTGTCGTCATGGCGACACCGTACGCGCCGACCGGCTGCTACCGGACGGCCGTTCGCCCTCGGCGCACCGGGGCGGTGCCCTCGGGGGTGCGTTCCGGCCCGGCCGCCCGGCCGGCGAACACCGAGGCCAGCACGGCGAGTCCGGCCACCGCCGCGCAGACCAGGCTCGCCGCCAGGTAGGCGGAGCGGTGGCCGCCGCCCCCGGCCGTCTCGCGCAGGTAGACCCCGGACAGCGCGGAGACCGCGACGGCCGCCGCGATCCGCTGCGCCATCTGCAGGATCGCCCCGCTGACCCCGGCCGCCTCGGCGGGCGCGTGGCGCAGCACGTAGGCCTGGTTGGTGGAGCCCATCAGGCCGACCGAGGCGCCGCTGAGCAGTTGGAGCAGGGCGAGCAGCCAGGGCAGCACGGCGGCCGGGGCCCAGTGCGCGACGGCGCCGCTGAGCAGCATGGCGAGCGCGGAGCCGGTCATCCCGAGGGTGACGGTGCGCCGGCCGAGCCGCTGCACCACCCGCCAGGCGAGCGCGGAGGCCGCCGCCATGGCCAGCGCGGAGGGCAGCGAGACCAGGGCGGCGCCCATCGGGGACAGCCCCAGGCCGTCCTGGAGGAACATGGTGAGGACGAGCGAGGCGGCCAGCGAGGAGCCGAACTGGGCCATCGCGGTGGCCGTGCCGAGCGCGTACGGCGCGGAGCGGCTGAGGGCGGGGTGGATCAGCGGGTGCCCGCCGGTCCGGGCGTAGCGGCGCTGCCATCCGACCAGTGCGCCGAGCAGGGCCAGGGCGCCGGCTCCGAAGGCCAGCCAGCCGGCCCAGCCGGGCGGTTGGACGAAGGGCAGCATCAAGGCGAGGGTGAGCGCGCCGACCAGCAGCAGGCCGAGCAGGTCGAGGTCGGCGTGCCGGGTGGCCGGGCGGGGCGCGGGCAGGTGTCGCACGGCCAGCAGCAGGGTCGCCAGGCCGAACGGGAGGTTGAGCAGGAAGGTCAGCCGCCAGCCGAGCTCGGGGCCGGCCGCCGCCAGGACGAGGCCGCCGACCGGCGGGCCGAGGGCGAAGGCGAGGCTGCCGGTGACGGCGTACATCCCGAGGGCGCGGGCGCGCAGCTGGCCGTCGAAGACGTCCTGAAGGGTGCCGATCATCTGGGAGTTGACCAGTCCGGCGCCGACGCCCTGGAGCAGTCGGGCGGCGATCAGCACCTCCGGGGCGGTGGCGGTCGCGGAGACCAGGCTGACCGCGGTGAACAGGGCCAGGCCGGTGACGAAGAACCACTTGCGGCCCTTGACGTCGCCGAGGCGGCCGCCGGGGATCAGCGCGAGGCCGAAGGCGAGGGAGTACCCGGCGACGATCCACTGGAGGTGGGCGGGCTGGGCGTGCAGGGTCTGGCGCAGGGCGGGGAGGGAGGTGTTCAGGACGGACTGGTCGATCAGGGTGGTGAAGCCGCCCGCGACGCAGACCAGCAGGACGCGGCGCCCGGCGGCGTCGAAGCGTTGCCTGCCCGCCCGCTCCGGTATCGGGCCGGTGGCGGTGCTCATGACTCGACCACCACCAGGGCGTAGCGGGCCTCGCCCGGGCCGAGGCTGCGGAAGCGCATGCTGCCGGAGCCGTAGCGCAGGCAGTCGCCGGGGCCGAGGAGTTCGGCCTCGCCGTCCAGGGTGAGTTCCAACTGCCCCTCGAACAGCCAGAGGTGGTGTTCCAGGCCGGGCAGGCAGGGGCGGTCGTAGGCGATGTCGGCGCCGGCCGGGAGCCGGCCCTCGATGATCTCGGCGTGCAGCGAGCCGTGCGGCGGGGAGACCGAGCGGCGGACGAAGCCGGTGGCCTCGTCGCGCCAGAGCTGCTGGTCGTCGGCCCGGACCAGCCGGGCGGCGCCGGACTCCACCTCGGCGAGCAGCCGGGACATGGTCCGCCCGTACACGGTGCACAGTCGCCCGAGCAGGGCGGCGGTCGGGCTGACCTCGGCGCGCTCCACCCGGGAGAGGGTGGACCGGCTGACGTCGGCCAGTTGCGCCAACTCCTCCAGCGTCCAGCCGCGTTCGACCCGCAACTCGGCGAGCCGTTGTGCCAGCCGTTCGTCGGCGGCGGTGTCGATTCCCATATCCGTGATGCTATCCCGGATCTGGGATCACCTTCCCGGGAGTTCTCCGGAGACTGTGAAGGTCTGACGGCGGCTCGGTCTCGGGGCGGCCTCGGTTCGCCCGCCCGTCGGCCGTCACCGAGCCGGTGATCATATGATGTTCGGCGACAAAGGGGCCGGTCAGCGGCCCGAGGGGCCGTGCCGCGGCCCACCGGCGAGGGGGAGCAACGATCGTGTTCGGCATCATCAGACCGTGCGGCCACCGGCTGTCGGAACGCCTCCGCACCTCCTGGATGGCGCACCTGTGCGGGCTCTGCCTCGCCCTGCGGGACGACCACGGGCAGCTTGCCCGGACCGCCACCAACTACGACGGCCTGATCATCTCCGTCCTGGTCGAGGCCCAGGCCGCCCCGACCGACACCAACTGGCGCCGCACGGCCGGGCCCTGCCCGCTGCGCGGCATGCGCACGGCCTCCGTCGCCAAGGGCGAGGGCGCCCGGCTGGCGGCCGCCGTCTCGCTCGCGCTCGCCTCGGTGAAGATCCGCGACCACGTCGAGGACCGGGACGGCGTGTTCGCCCGCCGCCCGGTGGCCGCCGGGGCCCGCGCGGTGACCAGGCGCTGGGACCGGCAGAGCGCTGGCAGCGCCTCCGCGGTCGGCTTCGACACCGCCGTGCTGCTCGACGCCGCCTCCCGGCAGGGCGAGTTGGAGCGCTCACTGCGGCCCGGCGGCTCCGTGCTGCTGGTCACCGAGCCCACCGAGACCGCCACCTCGGCCGCCTTCGCGCACACCGCCGTGATCGCCGGGCGGCCCGGCAACGCCGCCCCGCTCGCCGAGGCCGGGCGGCTCTTCGGCCGGCTCGCCCACCTGCTGGACGCCGCCGAGGACCAGGCGGCCGACGCCGCCTCGGGCGCCTGGAACCCGCTGACCGCCACCGGCACCGACCGGGCCGAGGCCGAACGGCTCTGCCGGGACGCCGTGCACGGCATCCGGCTCGCGCTCCGGGAGGTCGAGCTCACCGACCGGGCCCTGGTGCACGTGCTGCTCGCGCACGAGACGGAGACCGCGGTGGACCGGGTCTTCGGCCGGGCCGGGCACGCGGCGAGCTGCCGGCGCGGTCCGGCCGGGGCCGAGCACGCCACCGCCGACACCCCGCAGGACGCGCCGCCGCGTCAGGTGCCGCCCGGCCAGGCCCCGGACCAGGCGCCCCTCCCCCCGTGGGTGCCGCAGGGCCCGGGCTTCGGCCCGCCGCTCGGCGGGAAGCCGCCGCACCCGCGCAACCTGCTCGCCGGGTGCGCGGTGTGGGCCCTGATGGCCTGCTCCTGCCAGCTGCTCTGCTGCGAGCACGACGACCCGTTCAGCCGGGAGCGCCGCAAGGGCTTCTGCGAGCGGCACGACTGCTGCAACGCCTGCGACTGCTGCGACCCCAGCTGCTGCGAGTGCGGCAAGTGCGGGTGCGACTGCTGCGATTCCTGCGGCTGCGACGGCTGCGACTGCGGGTGCGACTGCTGACGGTCGATCAGTTCTGCTCCGGCGCCGGCACCGGCGTCTCCTCCGGCGCCTCCTTCGGCTCCGGCTCCGGCTCCGGCTGATCCGACGCCACCGGCCCGGGGTGCCCCCGCGGCACCCCGGGCCGGTCCGCGTCCCGGTACTCCTCCCCGCGCCGCCAGAGCGGCAGCACCGCCACCGGGCCGCGCGGTTCGGCGGCCTCAGGTCTCACGCCCCGCCACCTCCCGGTCCGCCGCCAGCGAGCTCTCCAGCCCGGCCAGCAACTGCCGGAACCGCTCGGCGTCCTGCTCGGTCATCCGCCCCTCGGGCGCCGCCCCCGGCCACTCGGCCGTCCTGTCGTCCATGGCCCCGACGCTAGGCGGCGGCGATCAACGGGCGATAAACGAGGGGCGCGTGGGGCGCAAGGGGCCTACCCGCACCGAACTCCACCCCGCCCGACGGCTTGGCGGGGGCAGCGGTCGGTGGTTCAATGCCCATCGTTAGGAAGGTTTCCTAACAAGACATCGCCGGATCCGAGCACGACCTCTTCCCCCCACCGAGAGGACGACCTCCCCATGGACCGCAGCACCGCTGGCAGGACCACCAGGAACACCGCCCGGGCAGTGAGCACCGGGACGGCACTCGCCGCCTTCCTCCTGTCCACCGCCGCCTGCGGCGCCTGGGCCGTGGGCCCGGTCCAGGCCGCACCGGAGCAGCCCGCCGCCCCGGCGGCCGCGGCCCGACAGGCGGGCACCGCCCCCCGGGTGGCCGCCGGCGGGCTCACCCCCGACCAGCGCCGCCGCGCCGACCAGCTGGTCAGCGTCTTCGAGAACAGCACCACCACCATCCAGTACGGCTACGCGGAGAACATCAACGACGGCCGCGGCGTCACCGCGGGCCGGGCCGGGTTCACCACCAACGACGGCGACGCCCTCAAGGTGGTCCGCGCCTACACCACCGTCGCCCCCGACAACCCGCTCGCTCGCTTCATCCCCGAACTGGAGCGCCTGGCCGCCGCCGGCAGCGGCGACACCAGCGGCCTGCCCGAGGCCGACTACATCGCCGCCTGGCAGCAGGCCGCCCAGGACCCGGCCTTCCGGCAGGTCCAGGACGACCAGGTCGACCAGCGCTACTTCACCCCGGCCATGGACCAGGCCGACCGGCTCGGCCTGACCACCGCGCTGGCCCGCGCCGAGCTCTACGACGCCTCCATCCAGCACGGCAACGGCAGCGAGTACGACGCCCTGCCCGCGCTGATCGGCCGGACCACGGCCAGGGTCGGCGCACCCTCGGCCGCCGGTGAGCGCGCCTGGCTGGACGCCTTCTTCGACGTCCGGATCGACGACCTGAACAACCCCTCCAACTCCTCCACCGCCGAGGAGTGGCGCAAGTCCGTCGACCGGGTCGAGTGCCTGCGGCGGATCGCCGCCACCGGCAACTACGACCTGGACGGCCCGTTCACCGTCACCGCCTACGGCTCCGGCTACACCATCGACTGAGCCGCCCCCCGACCCGGGGTCCGGGAGTGTGGGACCGGACCCCGACCCCGAACGGCCACCGCGTTCAGCTCCGTACGGGTGCCGCCGCGTCCAGCAGGAGAGCGGCAGCCGCGCGGGCCTCCGCGGCGGCGGCCGGGTCCCCGTGCACGGCGGCGACGGTGATCGCACCCTCGGCCAGCAGCGCGAGCTGGGCGGCGGTGGCGGGCGGGGCGCCGACGGCGTCGACCAGGCCGGCCAGGTACCCGGCGAACTCCGCCTTGTGGTGCCGGGCGGCGGCCGCGACAGCGGGGCTGGTCGCGCCCAGCTCGCCGAAGGAGTTCACGAAGGCGCAGCCGCGGAACCCGGGCTCGGCGAACCACCGGCCGAGCCAGTCGAAGACCGCGAGCACCTGCTCCCGGGGCGTGCCGCCGGCCCGGGCGACGTGGACGGCCAGGCTCGCCCGCCACCGCGCGTCGCGCCGCCGCAGGTAGGCCTCGACCAGCTCGTCCTTGGCCGGGAAGTGCTGGTAGACGCGGCGCATGGTCAGCCCGGAGGCGGCTCGGACGGCGTCCATCCCGACCGCCTGAATGCCCCGTCCGTAGAACAGCTCCTCGGCCGCGTCGAGGATCCGGGTCCGCGGGTCGATCTGGTCCAGCGGGTCCATCTGTTCCATCTGCCGTGCCCTTTGCGTGAGAACGATGATTCTCCTAGGGTAGCGACCAAGGTGAGAACGATCGTTCTCACTGGCGGAATGCCCGTTCTCAAGGAGAGTCCCGTGACCGAACAGCGCCCTCCCGTACCCCCCTTCACCGAGGAGTCCGCCCACCGCAAGGTCCGCGCCGCCGAGGACGCCTGGAACACCCGCGACCCGCAGCGCGTCGCCCTCGCCTACACGCCCGACAGCCGTTGGCGCAACCGGGCCGAGTTCCTCACCGGCCGCGAGCAGATCGCCGCCTTCCTCACCCGCAAGTGGCAGCGCGAACTCGACTACCGCCTGGCCAAGGAACTGTGGGCGCACGACGGCGACCGGATCGCCGTCCGCTTCGCCTACGAGTGGCACGACGACGCCGGGCAGTGGTACCGCTCGTACGGGAACGAGAACTGGGAGTTCGACGCGAACGGCCTGATGGCCCGTCGGCTCGCCTGCATCAACGACCTGCCGATCGCTCCCGGGGAGCGCCTGCTGCACTGGCCGGCCGGCCCCCGCCCGGACGGCCACCCGGGCCTCACCGAGCTCGGCCTCTGAGCGCTCCGGCCGCTGCGGGCGCGGCCGGTTGACGCGGCGTCGGGCGGCCCGGCCCAGTCCCGACGCCGACGGGCCCGCACTGTTCCAGGGTTGTGACGAAGCCCCCACCGGCCGCGGACCTCGGGCTGGGAACCTCCTTGTTGAAAGCCACAGCACCACCGAGGGGGACCAAGAGATGTCCGTGCGCAACAGATTCGGCACCGCCGCCGCCATCGCCCTGATGACCACCGCGGGCGCGGTCCTGCTCTCCGCCTGCGGCCCCGAGAACGGCGACTCCGGATCGACCGCCGCCCCCAGCGCGCCGGTCACGGCGGCGCCGGGCGGCGGATCGCGCTCCGGCAGCCCCGCGCCGGGCGGCAAGGAGCCGGGGGGCAAGGAGTCCGGCGGCAAGGAGGTCAACGGCACCTCCGCGGCCAACCACCTGACCATCAGCACGGGCACCCGGACGGTCGCCATGAACGGCACCACCGTCGACTTCGGCACCGTGGTGCGCGACCTCGCGTGGTCCCCCGACGGCAAGAAGGCCGTCTTCGTCGACGGCGACGGCAACCTGCTGACCGCCGCCCCGGACGGCAGCGGCAGGGCGACCCTCGCCAAGGCCCCCAGTGGCGAGACCTGGTCCCACCCGACCTGGCAGCACGCCGACAAGGGGCCGAGCGGCGGCGCGGTGCCCGACGAGACCGACCGCTACAACAACATCGTGTTCACCTCCAGCAAGGGCGGCGTGCTGCGGCTGGAGAAGGTGCCCGCCAAGGGCGGCGCCGTCGAGGAACTCGCCCCGCACAACTCCGAGGCCGGCGACGCGGCCGGCGCCCCGCAGCCGCCGCAGACCGGCAACACCTGGGCCAACGCCGGTGGGCAGCGGGCCGACATCGCGTACGCCAACACCCCGTCCGGCGAGGTGTACATCTACGACGACTACATCCGCCCGGCCACCCGGGACATCGGCAAGGGCTCCCAGCCCGCGCTGTCCCCGGACGGCGGGAACATCGTCTTCGTCCGCTCGGTGAACGGCCACGACCACCTGTTCACCCGCTCCACCGAGCACGACCGGACGACCGAGAAGGACCTCACCCCCTCGGCCACCACGGACTACACCGAGCCCGCGTGGTCCCCCGACGGCAGGACCGTCGCGGCCCGCACCCCGGACGGCATCAGCACCGTACCGGCCGACGGCTCGGCGGCCCCGGTCCAGGTCTCCACCGTCAAGGGCCTGCCGGTCTACCGGCCCTGATCCGGGGTCGGGCGCGCCAACTCGGCGCGCAGCTCCGCGAGGTGCTCGTCCGCCGACTCGTGCGGCAGGAACTCGACCAGGTCGAGGAAGCGGAACAGCACCCGCTCCTCGGTGACGGCGTACTCGTAGTCGCCGAACCCGACCACCGCGCCCGTCCCACCGCGCGCCGCACCACGGACGGCGGCGGCGGTCAGCCCCTCCCCCGCGCCCGCGGCGCTCACCCGCCGACGGGCGTTGGGCCGGGCCAGGTACGGGCACACCATCGACGCGTACAGCATGCAGGCGCGGTGCCCCGGGCCCTCCATGGTCGGCGCCAGGTTGCGGTACGGGCGCCCGGCCCCGAGCGCCTCCGCGATCGCGGCGCTCTCCGCCGGACCGACCACCCGCCAGACCGGACCGCGCGGCATGAGGGCGCCGCACACCGAACAGCGGCGCTCCAGCGCGCAGTCGGCGCTGCGCCCGTGGTCGGTCAGCGCGAACTGCGGCTGCCCGTCCTGCCACGGCGTGATCGCCGGCACCGGGTACCCGCGGGCGTCCCGGGGGCGCTCCCCCACCTGCTCCGGCATCGGCACCTGTTCGAATCGCACGCCCCTATCGATACCAGCCGGGCACCCGGCGCCGCCACCGGCCACCGCCCGCCGGAAACCGGCGACCGCCGGGGCGGTCGCCGGTCCGGGGTGGGTGCCCGTCAGCCGCGCGGGGTCAGTTCCAGATGCCGGTGACGTCCGTGGCACCGGCCGCGTTGCCCGCGTGGCCGCTCGCCCCGGAGAGGTCCTCCAGGGTGCGCAGCACGTTGTAGTGGTTGTAGGTGGTGGAGCTGCTGCTGCCCGGCGTCACATGGGCGCCGTAGACCAGGGTCGGGATGCGGTTGCCGGACAGGCTGTTGTCCTCGTCGAAGGTGACGACGAGCAGGCTGTTGTGGCTCTGCGCCCAGGCGGCGTACCCGCCGAGGTTGTTCTTGATCCAGGTGTCGCCGGTGCCGACCGAGCAGTCGTGCATGTCGCTGCACAGGTTCGGGATCACGAACGACACGTTGGGCAGCGTGGTGTAGTCGGTCGGGAACTGGGCGAAGGTCTTGGCGCTGTCGAGCGGGACGTTCCCGAAGCCGAACCAGGGGTTGTGCTTCTGCGCGTACTTGCCGCTGCTGCACACCGTGCTGCCCTGGCTGGGCAGGGTCTCGTTGTAGCTCGCCCAGGTCTTCCCGGCGGCGAGCACCTCGGAGGCCAGGTTCGGGGCCTGGAAGCCGCCGACCGTCACGCAGCTGTCGTCGACCCGGCCCTGGGTGGAGCCGGAGAACAGCGCGTAGTAGTTCGGCTCGCTGGGGTGGGTGATGGCGTAGGACTGGGTGAGGTTGGCGCCGCCCGCCTTGAGGGTGTTGTTGAGGTAGGGGGCGCTGCTGCTGCCGATGACCTGGCTGTAGGCGTGGTTCTCCATCACCACGACCACGATGTGGTCGGGCGTGGGCAGCCCGGCGGCCTGCGCGGTGCTGGCGGTGGCGGCCCACAGCCCGGCCGAGGCGGCGACCAGGGCGACGGCCGAGCCGATCGCGGTCGCGGTGCGGCGGGAGCGGGAGCGCGGACGGGGGGCGTCGTTCAGGGGCTTCGCGGACGAAGTCATGACGTTTCCTCGGGTGGAGGGCGGCCCCGGCTGGGCCGCCCGGACGGGAGGTGACTGAGCTACCCGGAGTGCGACCGGACCGGCCTACCGGACCGATCCGCCGGACTGGCCTAGTACGGCAGGCCGTTGGCGAAGTCGGTGGCGAAGGTCGACTCGATCGTGGTGAGCACCCCGGAGTCGGAGACGATCAGGCCCAGCTCGCGGTTGTTGTTCAGCGAGTTGTCGGAGAAGTTCTCCGAGCCTGCGAACACCTTGGCGGTGGGCGTGCCGTAGTCGGCGACGATGGCCTTGGCGTGGATGTACAGGCCGGTGGTGGAGGAGTAGGTGACCACCTTGGCACCGGCCGTGGTGACCTCGTCGAAGGAGGAGCCGTAGCTGTCCGGGTTCATCCCGACGACGCGGACGGTGACACCGCGGTCGGCGGCGGCGGTGATGGCGTCGACCAGGGCCGGGTCGCCGAACTCCAGCTCCTCGACGTCCAGCGAGGTCCGGGCGCCGTTGATCAGCGCCAGCAGGCGGTCCTGCGAGTCGGTGGGCGACCAGACCAGGTTGTCGCCGTCCGAGGGGGTGATCGAGGTCTTGGCGTAGTCGGCGGCGAAGACCTGCTCGATCGCGGCGACGTCGTTGGCGTCGGTGTCGACGACCCCGTAGTCGCGGCTGCTGGAGTAGTAGGTGGCGTCCAGGTTCCCGGTCAGGATCAGCGACTTGGCGCCGTCCACGGTGACGGTCTTCTGGTGGGTGTAGACGAACGCCGAGGAGGAGTACGTCACGCCGACGCCGGCGGCCTTGAGCGCGGAGTAGGCGGCGCCGTTGACCGAGCTGTGCTTGCCGTCCAGGATCACCCGGACCCGCACTCCGGCGCGCTGACGGGCGATCAGGGCGTTCACGGCCGTGGTGTCGCGCAGCTCGTACATCGTCACGTCGACGGACCTGGTGGCCGAGTTGATCAGGCTGTAGACCGCGCTGTGGTCCTGGTCCGGGAAGACGATCGTCGAGTAGCCGGCGGTGACGGCGGCGTCGGCGTGGGCGGCGCCGGAGGCGGATATCAGGCCGGCGCCGACGAGCAGCAGGGCGCCGGCGCGGCGCGCGAGGGTGGCCAGGGGCATGGGGACTCCATGGTCGGTGAGGGGGAGGTCGGCGCGTGGCGGCACCGGGAGGCGGACGCGTCAGGTGGCGTGACCCACGTGACCCACATGGACGACATGGACGAACGTGGACGACGTGGACACGCCGAACGGAACGGCCCGAACAGCATGCGGTCGCGGTGGTCAACGCGGGTAGATGACGGGAGGTAAAACCTTGCCCCCGAGCCGGAGAACGGATCGTGCCCCGGCAAAACGGCCCGACAACGGACGAAGCGGGCACGAAGGTTCACATTGCCACCGACCGCCCGAACCGGTGATAGTGATCATCGACCCGACGCGACCCGACACCGCGTCAGCGCACGAGAGAGCCGAGGAACATGGCGAAGACCCGTCTGCTGCGTCCGCTCGCGGTGGCCGCCGCCGCTGCCGTCCTGGCGGCCACCGGAGCCGTACCCGCCCTGGCCGCCGGCCAGGACGGCCCGGCCCTGCCCACCCCCGACACCGCGGGGGTGCAGAGCGCGCTTCGAGCCACCATCGCCGCCGGCGCCCCCGGCGCCTTCGCGGTCATCCGCGACCACGGCGAGGAGGAGCTGACCCGCTCCCTGACCGCCGGCAAGGCCGACCTGGACGGGACCCCGATGAACTCCGCGTGGAGGTTCCGGGTCGGCAGCAACAGCAAGATGTTCACCGCCGTTCTCGTGATGCAGCTGGCACAGGAAGGCCGGATCGACCTCGACAGGCCGCTGCGCGACTACCTGCCGGCCGGGACCCTCCCGGACGGCTGGACGATGACCGGCCGCCAGGTCATGGAGCACCGGGCCGGCGTCTACGACCACACCAACGACCTGCTGGAGCAGGCCGGCGAGGAGACCACCAGCGCGTTCGAGGCCCGTATCCGCAGCACGGTGTACGCCCCGGCCGACCTGGTCGCGATGTCCGTCAAGCACGGGCAGCAGTACCCGCCGGGCAGCCGCTACTCCTACTCCAACACCGACTTCGTGCTGCTGGGCCTGGCCGTCGAGCACCTCACCGGCCGGCCCTACGCCGACGTGCTGCGCGAGCGGATCATCGAGCCGCTCGGCCTCGGCCAGACCTCCTTCGTCGTCCCCGACCAGCGGATCGACGGCCCCCACGTCACCGGCTACCTCACCAACGACGACCGCACCAAGCCGCTGCTGGACTCCACCGAGCAGAACGGTTCCTGGGTGTGGGCCGCCGGAGCCGTCATCTCCACCGCCGAGGACCTCGACCGCTTCCTCACCGCGCTGATGGCCGGCGGCGACGGCGGGCTGGTCTCGGACGACTCCCTCCGCCAGATGGAGGCCGCGCTGCCCACCCCCACCGCCAAGATCTCCTACGGGCTGGGGCTCCGCCGCATCTCGCTGACCTGCGGCGACGTGTACGGGCACGGCGGGATCGTCCAGGGCTTCCAGACCCAGTCCTTCACCACCCCGGACGGGCAGCGCTCGGTGGTGGTCTTCGCCAACGCTTCCAACAACGGCTCGGTCACCCAGGGCCTGATGAACGCGCTGGAGCCGGCCTTCTGCGGGAAGAAGCCGGCGACGGCGAAGGTCGCGCCGCGCACCGGCAGCGCCCCGGCCCAGCAGAACCAGCGGACCGTCCAGCACGACCAGGGGCTGCCGGTGGTGGAGGACACCCGGATCTGACCTCGGGTCTGACCCAGGATCTGACCCTGATCTGACCGCGGGTCCGGCCCAGGACCGGCCGCCCGGGGCGGGCCGTCGCTACGGCGCGACGGCCCGGCCCGGGCGGCCGTCCGCGCTCAGGTCGGTGAGCGCCTCGGTGAGGATCTCACGGGCCTCGTCCGCCCGCCCCTGTTCGATCAGCGCGGTGCCCAGCTCGGTCAGCGCCTTGGTCATGCTGTCCGGGCGCCCGACCGCCTCGTAGTGCACCAGGGCCTGCCGGTAGGCCTTCTCGGCGGCCGGCCAGCGCTTCAACGCGGCCCGGTCCTGGCCGAGTTCGTGCGCCGTCATGGCGGCCAGCAGGTGCATCAGCGGCGAGGACCAGCGCTCCACCAGCTCCAGCGCACCGGCCAGCGCGCGGCGCCGGACGTCCACCGCCTCCTCGGCCCGGCCCAGCTCGCGCAGACAGGTCGCCGCGCCGCGCAGGGTGACCAGCCGTCCGATCATGGCGGCCCGGTTGTCGACCTCGGCGAAGGCGTCGGCCGCCCGCTGGTAGCTCTCGCTCGCCTCCCGGTGGCGCTGCAGGTGCCGCAGCCCGGAGCCGAGGTAGGTGAGCGCCCAGCCCTGCTGCTCGTGGTCGCCCAGCGCACGGGCCAACTCCAGCCCCTCACCGGCGAGTTCGATGCCGCGCTGGTAGCGGTGCAGGCAGGTGGTGTACGTCCAGGCCAGGTAGTTCACGTGCACCGCCTCGGCCTGCCGGTCGCCGCAGGCCCGGGCGGCGTCCACCGACAGCTGGAACACCTCGCCCCAGAGGTCCCAGCTCAGCAGCCGGTCGGAGAACCAGTGCATGGCCTCGGCGGTGTCGATCACCTCCCGGTGGCGGCCCTCCCGCTGGGCCCGGTACAGCGCGGCCAGCCACTCCGGGTGCTCCTCCTCCAGCCAGCGGGCCGACTCGGTGAGCAGCAGCGCCGGATCGTCGGCAGAGCCAGAGCCAGAGGCAGCTGCAGCGCCCGCGGTCGCCGTGTGGTCGGGGTCGAACCGCAGGCCGTGCCCGGCCGCCTCGCGCAGCAGCCGGCGCCCGGCCTCGGTACGGGCCTCGGCGACGGCCTCGGCCGACTCGTCGGCGGCCAGCCGCTCGCCCGCGTACAGCCGCACCAGGTCGTGCAGCCGGTAGCGCTCCGGGGTGGCGGGCTGCACCAGGCCGGCGTCGACGAGCTGCTCCAGGACCAGCTCGGTGCGCCCGGCCGACAGCCCCGCGTAGTGCGCCAGGACGGCCGCGGTGAAGTCCTGCCCGGCGGTCAGCGCGCAGCGCCGCAGCACCAGCCGGGCTTCGGCGGGCAGCCGCCGGTAGGACAGCTCGAAGGCCGGACGGACCGCCAGGTCCCCGGTCTCCAACAGGTCCAGGCGGCTCTCCTCGGCGGCGAGCTGGCGCGCCAGCTGGGCCACCGGCTGCTGCGGACGGGCCACCAGCCGCTGCCCGGCGATCCGCAGCGCGAGCGGCAGGTAGCCGCACAGCCGGGCCAGGTCGGCGGCGGCGGCCGGCGCGGCCTCGACCCGTTCCGGCCCGGCGATCCGGGCCAGCAGGGCGGTGGCCTCGACCGGGGAGAGCACGTCGAGCCGCAGCCGGTGCACGGCCTCCAGGCCGGGCAGGGCGTGCCGGCTGGTCACGATGGTGACGGCGGGGCCGGCCCCGGGCAGCAGCGGGCGCACCTGGCTCTCGTCGACGGCGTCGTCCAGTACCAGGACGAGCCGGCGGTCGCGCACCAGGGCGCGGAACAGCCCGGCCCGCTCCTCCGTCCCGGCGGGTACCTCGCCGTCCTTGACCCCGAGGGCGCGCAGCACCTGGCCGAGCGCCTCCCGGGCGGGCAGCGGGGTGGCGGCCGTGCCGCCGAGGTCCAGCGAGAGCTGGCCGTCCGGGAAGGCCGGGGCGAGGGCGTGGGCGGCGTGCAGGGCGAAGGCGGTCTTGCCCAGGCCGGGCTGACCGCTGATCAGCACCACCCGGGGATGGGCGGGCCGCCGGTCCGCGGTGAGTGCGGCGAGGTCGGCGAGGGCCTGTTCGCGGGCGGTGAAGTCGGCCAGGTCACGCGGCAGGGCGAGGGCGCCGGGCACCGGCGGGTCGGTGCGGGGCTCGGGGCCGAACGGTGCCTGCCCCGGGGCCGTACCCGGTCCGGGCGCCCCGGCGGCGCGCGACGGCCCGGCGGAGGGCCCGGCGGACGGCCCGGCGGGGACGGCCGACAGGCCCTGCGCGGGCACCTGCCGCACGCCCCGGGGCCGGCCGGACTGCGCAGCCCGCTCCAGCGCGGCGGTCTGCGGGCCGTCCAGGCCCAGCGCGGCGGCCAGCGCCTGCACGGTGCGCCGCTGCGGTCCTCGGGTGCGGCCGCGCTCCATGTCCCCGAGGGCGCGCAGGCTGACCCCGGCCGTGGCCGCCAGGTCCTCCTGGGTCAGCCCGGCCGTCACCCGGTGGCCGGCCAGCAGGTGGCCGAACTCCCCGGTTCCGCTCGCAACCGCCATCTCCCCGCCCCGCCCCCTGGTCCGCGCTCGCGCAGTTCCGCCGCAGTTCTGCCGGGCCGCGCGCCGGGCAGTTCGTCTCAGGCAGAAGTATGCCCCGTGGGACGGACCGCGCGTACCCGGCCGCGGCCTGCGGGGATGCCCGGGACGCGGGCTCCCGGCGGGCGGATCCGCCCAGCGGAACCGCCTGTAGTTCCGCCTGCTCCGGTCGGCCGGGAGGCAGTTGTGCTGGTGGTGCTCCCCCTCGACCACCCCGACCCGAGGCCCCCAAGGCCCCCCTGACCGCCCTGAGCCGCCCTGACCGCCCCTCAGCGTTCCCCCGCGGCCAGCGCCCGTTCCCGCCGTCTGGCCTCCGTCCCCTCGACGCTGCGGCCGAACGCGAAGAGCAGGTCGGCCAGCAGCCCGTGCGAGCGCGCCTCCACGGCCGGGTCGCCGACGGTACGGCCGAGGGCGACGGCGAGCCGGGCCGAGGACAGCGCCGCGTCCCGGCGGCCGAGGGCGTGCAGGGCGCGGGCCCGGCCGTGGGTGGCGAGCACCGCCGCGCGATCGGTCCGGGCCGACCCACCGGAGTCGGAACGCTCCGCGCCCGGCCGGGCGGGGTCCGAACGCCCCCGGGCCGTACGGTCGGTGGCGAGCCGGACCGCCTCATCGGCGTGCGCCAGCGCCCGGTCCGGGGCACCGACCCGCACCAGGGCCTCCGCGAGCTCGGTGAGCGCCCCGACCAGCAGGTGCCCGGCGGCCGGGGCGCGGGCGGCGGTCACCAGCTCGGTGAGCAGCGGCACCGCCCGGTCGTACTGCCCGGCCCGGGCCAGGGCGGCCGCCACCCGGCGGCGGCAGTGGTGGCGCAGCAGCGCGTCCCCGGCCCGGTCGGCGGCCGCGACGGCGGCCCCGAGCTGGTCCAGCGCGGTGCGGTGGGCCGCCCGGTGGACGTGCAGGACGGCCAGGTCGGTGCCCAGCCGGGCGAGTGCCGCGTCGTCCCGGGCGGCCTTCGCGGCGCGCAGCCCGATCTCGGCGACGGCCCGCCGGTGCGCCCGGTCCTCGCCGCCGGTGTCCCCGGACAGTTCGTACAGCCGGCCGATCCGGTGGGCGAGCTGCCAGGCGGCGCCGGTGCGCCCGTACTGCTCGGCGCACAGGACGACGGCGCGCAGCGCGCTCTCCTCCCGGCGGAACCAGGCCGCCGGCCGGGCACCGCCGTCGCCACCACCATCGGCGCCGTCGCCGCCGCCCCCGCCGTCGCCGCTGCCGTCCGGCCCCCAGGGGGCGGTGAGCTCCAGGTAGTGGGCGATCAGCCGGTCGAGGGCGCCGAACCGTTCCTCGCAGTCCAGTTCGGCGGCCTGCCCGGCGGCGTAGCGGCGGACCAGCTCGCGGCGGGCGTAGTGGCCGGGTGCGGTCTCGGCGAGCAGGTGGACGGCGTCGAGCGCGGTCAGCAGGGTGCGGGCGGCGGCGGGCCGCAGGTCGGCGAGCGCGGCGGCGGTGGCGGTGTCGATCACCGCGCCGGGGTGCAGTCCCAGCAGGGTGAACAGCCGGGCGGCGGCGGGCGGCAGCTTCCGGTAGGTGCGGTCCAGGGCGGCGGTGATGCCGCTCGGGTCGGGCCCGCCGCCGACGCCGGCCAGGGCGGTCAGGCCGGTCTGCTCGTCGGCGAGTTCGGCGGCGAGGTCGCCCGGCGTCCAGTCCGGGCGGGCGGCCAGCCGGGCGGCGGCCAGGCGCAGGGCCAGCGGCAGGCGGTCGCAGCGGTCGGCGAGTTCGTCGAGTTCGGCGGCGGTCGGCGGGGCGGTGGCGGGGCGGTCCGGGCCGAGGCCGCGGGCGAGCAGCGCCCGGGCGTCCTCGGCGTTGAGCGGGCCGAGCGGGAGCGCCAGGGCGTCCTCGTGGAGCAGCAGTTCGCGCAGCCGGTCGCGGCTGGTGACGACGGCGACCGGGCCCAGCACGGAGCCGGCCGTCGCGGGCCGGCCGGGCAGCAGCGGGGCGAGCCGGGGGTGGTCGGCGGCGTCGTCCAGCAGGATCAGGATCCGGCGGTCGGCGAGCAGAGTGCGGTACCGGGCGGCGCGTTCCTCCAGCCCGGCGGGGACGGCCTCGGGGTCGACGCCGAGGTCGGTGAGGAACCCGGCCAGGACGTCCGCGGGTTCGCGCGGCCCGTCCGGCTGGGTGCCGCGCAGGTCGGCGCGGAGCACGCCGTCCGGGAAGCGCTGCGCCGCCCAGTGCTGGACGAGCGCGGTCTTGCCCACTCCGGCCGGGCCGGTCACCAGGATCGGACGGCCGGTCCGGGCGGCGACGGCCAGGGCCTCGTGCAGGCCGGCGAGTTCGGCGGCGCGGCCGACGAAGCGCCGGTCGGGCGGCGTGTGGCGGGCCAACTGCTCACCGGCCAGCCGCAGTTCCGGCCCGGGCGGGCCGGGCAGCCGGGTCAGCGCGAGGTCGTACCGGGCCCGGGCCTCCAGCCCGCGACCGGCCTGTTCCAGGCACTGGACCAGCCGGGCCGCCAGCGGCTGGCGGCCCGGGTGGGCGTCGGCGGCCTCGCCGAGTTCGGCGACCAGTTCCCCGCCGCGGCCGGCCAGCAGCAGCCGTTGTGCCAGCCGGTCCAGGGTGCGCAGCCGCAGGTCGGTGAGGTCCGGGAGGGTGCGGGTGCGCAGCAGCTCGGAGCCGCAGTCGGCGAGCGCCGGGCCGCGCCACAGGTCGAGGGCGGCGCGCAGCAGCGGGACGGCCGGGTCGTCGGCGCCGAGCCGGGCGGCGGAGCCGGGCAGCAGCACCCCGGCCCGGTCGTGCAGCGCGCCGAAGCGGACCAGGTCGACCCGGTCCGCGTCGCCCTCCAGGACGTACCCGCCGCCGCGGGTGCCGAGCACCAGCCGGGGGTCGTCCAGGCGCCGGCGCAGCGCGGCCACGTGCCCCTGGAGGGCGGCCCGCGCGGTCGGCGGCGCGGCGCCGTCCCAGACCAGTTCGATCAGTTCCTCGGCGCCCACCGGCTGGTTCAGCCGGACGGCCAGCGCCGCCAGCAGCGCGCGCCGCTTCGGGGCCGAGGGGGTGACCACCGTGCCGTCGGCCCGCCGGACCGTCATCGGCCCGAGCAGCTCGATCTCCATGCTCCCCTTCCCGTCGGGGGTCGTCGGCTCCCGGTGCCGCGCCGTCGCCCCCGTAGGGAAGGACGACGGGGCGGACCGGCGCGGTTCAGTTCCCGGGCCCGTCGTCCGGCCCGCCCGGGGCCGGTTCGCGGTCGGCCCAGGCCGGTACGGTGCGGCGCTCGGGCCCGGCGAGGACCTGGACGTCGTACGGCGCGTACGCGTTGCCGTGGTCGCGCACGGTGTAGCCGGCCGCCGTGAGGATCGCGATCATCGCGGTGGCCATCGCCGTCCGGGCCTCGCCCGACTGCCGGACCGCCGGGGTCTCGCCGTCGGCCAGCCGCGCCTCCTCGCCGGCCCGGCCGCGCAGCCGGGGGCTGACGTGCCAGCTGACCAGCACCTCCGGGTCCGCCGCGCCGAAGTGCTGGTTCCAGGTGCTGACCCGGACCTCGGCGCCGGTGGCGAGGCCGAGGTCCAGACCGGGGGCCGTCACCGGGAGCCCGGCGGCGGCGAGTTCGTCGCGGACCCGCTGGGCCAGCCGCTCGTACCGGGCGTTCACGTGTCTCTCGGAGTGCTCGTCCATGCCCGCACGCTATCCGGCCCGGGCACCGCCGCGGCAACCGGCGGCCGCGGACCGCCGCGGGGCCCGCGAAGGCCCCAGGCAACCATCCGGCCCCTCCTTGGACTCTGTACCCCTGGCGGCCCGCGCGGCGACGAGCGTCCGGGCACGAACCGGGCCGGTGCGCGCAGGACGACTGCTCCGTCCCGGGGGTCGCCGTCGGGTCTCGGGTGAGGTGAGGTGGGGGTACGGGTGCGGATTCGGCTGCTCGGGCCGGTGGAGCTGCGGCTCGCGGCGGGCGGTCTCGCCACGCTGGCGGGGGCGCAGCGGCGCGCGGTGCTGGCGCTGTCGGCGCTGCGGCTGGGGCAGGTGGTCGGCATGGACCAGTTCTGCGAGCTGCTCTGGGGGGAGCGGGCGCCGGCCAGCGCCCGGGCGGCGGTGCAGGGACACGTGGCGGCGCTGCGCAAGGTCCTCGCGGACACCCCGTTCGAGCTGCACACCCGGGCCCACGGCTACCTGTTGAGCGGGCCGGCCGAGGAGGTGGACGCGCTGCGGTTCGCCCGGCTGGCCGGCCGGGCCGCCGACCGGGCCGACCGCGGTGCGGACGGCGAGGCGGTCGCGCTGCTGGAGGAGGCGCTGTGGCTGTGGCGCGGGGAGGCGCTGGCGGACCTGCCGGACACCCCCCTGCGGGCCGCCACCGCGGAGCAGTTGAAGCAGTCCGCGACGGCGGCCCTGCTCCGCTGGGCCGCGCTGCGGCTGGGGCAGGGCGCGGGGGCGGCGGCGGTGCCGCTGCTGGAGCAGAGCGTCCGGCGAGACGGGCTGCGCGAGGAGCTGGTGGCGCTGTTGATGCGCTGTCTGCACCAGGCCGGACGGCCGGCGGAGGCGCTGAGCGCCTACCACCGGACCAGGCTGCGGCTGGACCGTGAGCTGGGCATCCGGCCGGGGCCGGCGCTGCGGGCGGCGTTCGCCGAGGTGCTGGCGGACGACCGGCCGGCGCCACCGGCGGTGCCGGGCGCGGCCGGCTGCCCCGCTCACGGTCCAGCCGCAGCCTGGTCCGGTGGTAGGCGCGCAGCGCCTCCGCCG
>NZ_JBEZXE010000039.1:0-79391 GCF_040637885.1 Kitasatospora sp. NPDC028055
CGTCGCACGACGGGTTCGGGAGGAGGCCGCTGGGAAAAGGGCCAGCCCACGGGCTGGCACCTCGCCCGGCGGCCCACCTCACGCTGGACGGTGCCGCGTGAGCGCCGCCCACCACCCGATCCACCCCGCCGACCCGGCCCTGCTCCACCTCACCGGCCGCCAGCTCACCGAACTGATCATCGAACTCCGCACCGAGGGGCGCGAGTTCGGCCTCCTCTGGCCGTCCGCCCACCCGGGTGAGACCAACCTGACCGGCCGCCGGCTCGTCAACTTCGGCAACGTCCCGGCGAGCACCCTGATCAACCTCCTCGCGCTCCTCCGCGAGTACAAGCGCAGCCGCGACGGCGGTCACCACCGATGCTCGGACTCCTGATCGTCAACCTCCTCGCGGCCCTCCTCGGCGCGCTCTGCGAAACCCGCTCCACCGGCTTCTGGCGCAACCGACCGACGTCCGACCCCCGCTCACCGGCGCCCGCCCCCAGTAGCCGATTCCGGTCCGTCCGTACGCAGGAAGTCGGCCCGGTCGACTTCCTGTGCACACCCCGCCCGTGCAGCCCTGGTGCCTTCGGATCCTCATGGTGGGGGTGTGAGTGAAGCCAGCGCGGTGGGCCGCACCGCACCGGCGGCGGCCGAGCCGAGCAGCAGGCCGGCCAGGTCATGAGGCAGCGCCTGCTCACCGGTCGGAGCCGCCGCTGTGATTCGGTCCAGCCGGAAGCCTCGACCGGCCTGCCGTTTGCGGCACCAGGCGATGAGGTACCACCTGCCGTCGGCTGTGAGCAGTCCGGCCGGCTCCACCACGCGGTCGCTCTCCCGCCCTGCCGCGTCGAGATAGGACAGCTGCAGCACCGAGCCGTTGGTGAGGGCCTGTTCCACTGCGGCTCGGACCGGCTGCGCGGTCCGAGCCGGCAGCGTGACAATCCGTGCGGCGAGTTCATGGGCCGCCACCGAGGCTGGACCGGTCATCGAGGCCGCGATTTTCTGGGATGCCGTGCGGGCCGCACTGGCGTAGGGGGCCGAGGCATCGGCCATGGCGAGCGCGGCAACCAACGCCGAGGCTTCGTCGGCGGTGAAACGGATCGGGGGGAGAGTCATCGCCGGGTCGATCGACCAGCCCCCGCCTCGTCCAGGTGTGGTGCGCACCGGGACACCGGCCTCCATCAGTGCCTGAAGGTCACGCTGCACCGTGCGCGTGCTGATCTCGAACCGCGCGGCCAGCACCGCGACCGTCAACGGCCGCGGCGCCGCCGCGCGCAACTCTTCCACCAGTGCATAGAGCCGAGGAGTGCGGTTCATGAGGCTGACGCTACTGTCACGCGCTGGCCAGGAAGTCCCGCTCCCGCTGCAGTTCCCGCTCGGTGATGGTCAGCGGGAACAGCGTGAAGCCGTGCATTGCGCCGGCGACGACGCCGAGTTGCACGGGCGCCCCGGCCGCCTGCCACCGCTCCGCCAGGAAGAGCGAGTCGTCCAGCAGCGGATCCTCGGTACCGACGACGATCCGGGCGGGCGGCAGGCCGGCCAGGTCGGCGAAGAGCGGCGAGACCTCCGGGTCGCGGCGCTGCTCCGCCTCCATGCCCGGCGTGAAGAGCTCGTAACTGCCGTGCAGTGCGTCGGTGTTGCTCAGCAACTGCCTGGAGCCGAACGACCGCTGGCTCGGTGTCATCGACAGGTCGTACGGGCCGAAGAGCAGGTGGGCCGCCCGGAACGCGCCGGTGATGCCGTGCCGGTCGCGAAGGCGCAGCAGGGTCAGAACGCTCAGGTGGGCGCCGGCCGACTCGCCACCGATCAGCAGCCGCCCGGTGCCGAACTCGGTCGCGGCGTGGTCCGCCAGCCACCGCGCGGCCGCTTCGCAGTCGTCGGGGCCGGCGGGGAACGGGTGCTCCGGAGCCAGGCGGTACTCCACGCTCACCACGGCCAGCCGCGCCTGCACGGCAAGCCGCCACAGCCGCTCGTCCTGCCCGCCCGCAGAGCCGAACGCCCAGCCACCGCCATGGATGTGCAGGTACACGCCCTCGACGTGATCCGGCACGAGCACCCGGACCTTCACCCCGCCCGCGACGACGCGGTCCTGGCCCTGCGGCAGGCTCACCGGTGGCGTGTCGCCTCCGAGCCGGTTGCGCCGCAGGAGCGCCAGCACGGTTGCATCCGGTGCCCGCCCGCGAGGTGGGCGGCTTGCAGCAGCAGCCTCGAACTGTTCGTTGAATGCCAGGGTCTCGGCGAGGCAGTCCTCGTCTGTGATCGTCATGCGTCGACCGTCGCCGCTGTCCGCGACAACACCCTGTCACCCTTTCCCGGTGAACTGCGTCACAGTTGGCCGGAGCCTCCTTGCGTGCGCCGTCAGCCCCCGGGAGATCAGCGGTAGGCGGCGAGGAAGGCCCGTACGCCGGCTTCGGCGTAGCGCTCCAGCTCGGCGTCCGTGTGCTGCGGGCTCCCGTGGAACATCGCCTTGTTCACCGGGATCCAGAGCAGCAGTCCCGAGAAGTGGTTGGCCGCGAGCAGTGCGTCGTCCACCTTGAGCGCGCCCTGGTCGGCCAGTCGCTGGAAGGTCTCGGCGAGGGTCGCGAGCACCCGCTCGAAGCCCTGCTCGTACCAAGTGGCGCCCAGTTCCGGGAAGTTGTCGGCGTTGGCGATGATCAGCCGGCGCAGCTGGAGCACCTGTGGCCGGGTCAGGGTGGTGAGGAACTGCCGGGCGAGGGCGCCCAGGTTCTCCTCCAGTGTGGCCGGGTCGGCCGGAATGTCGGACACGAGGTCGATCATCGCCTCGATCCGGTCGGTCGTGGCGAGCACGATCTCGGCGAACAGCTTCTCCTTGTCGGCGAAGTGCTTGTACACCGTCTGCTTGGACACGGCCGCGAGCTTGGCGATGTCGTCCATGCTCGTGCCCGCGTAGCCCTTCGCCATGAAGACCGTGGTCGCGGCTTCCATGATCGCCTGGTGTTTGCGGGCCGACCGGGTGCCGGGCTCGTTCGCTTCCATTCCCGTCTCCCTCCTCCTACTTCTTGGTTCCTCGTCCTGGGCGAAACAGTACTGGACAGTCCAGTTCCTGCTCCAGTACCGTACCGTCCAGTTCCGCAGTACTGGACAGTCCAGTTCTGGCGGCCTTACGTCCTTGAGGGGACTTCCATGGCTCAGCAGGCGATCGACACCGCTTCCACCGCTTCCACCGCTTCCACCGCTTCCACCGCTTCCACCGCTTCCACCGCTTCCACGTCTGCCACCACGTTCACCGGCCGGCGCGCCCTGCTGGCCGGCGGCGCGCTGGCCGGCCCGCTGTTCCTCGGCCTCGGAGTGGCCCAGGGCCTCATCCGTCAGGGCTTCGACTTCTCCCGCAACGCCATCAGCCAGCTCGGCCTCGGCGACCTCGGCTGGATCCAGGTCGCGAGCTTCCTGCTCACCGGCGTGCTGCTGGCCGCCGGCGCGGTCGGTCTCCGCCGCACCATCGGCGGCACCCCTGGCGGCACCTGGACGCCCAGGCTGGTCGCCGCGTTCGGCGTCTCCTTCCTCCTGGCCGGCGTCTTCAAAGCCGACCCTGGCGCGGGCTTCCCGGCCGGAACGCCGGACGGCCGCGGTGAACTGAGCGGCCACGGCACCGTCCACCTGCTCAGCGGCACCCTCGGCTACCTGGCGCTCTGCCTCGCCTTCCTCGCCCTGGCCCGGCACTTCGCCGCGCGCGGGGAGCGCGGCTGGGCCGTGGCCTACCGCATCGTCCCGGTCGGCGTGCTGGCCGGCTTCGCGGGCTCCGGCGCCACCGTCCTCGCCTTCACCCTCGGCGCCGGCCTCGGCCTCCTCGCCCTCGCGGCAGCGATCCTGCGGGTCGGGGCCGTTGTCAGTGCCGACCGCTAACGTCGGCTCCGTAACGTCAACTTCCTCACGTCACCTCAGAACAGCCGCACACCGGCCGAGTAGAGAACAGGACACCCGCGCGATGACCACTCCCGTCAAGGGCCCCGCCAGCTACTTTCCGGCGATCGAGAAGAAGTACGGCCGCCCGGTCGAGGAGTGGCAGGGCCTGATCCGCAGCTCGCCGCTCACCAAGTACATGGAACTCGTCGCCTGGCTCAAGACTGAGCACGGCCTCGGCCACGGCCACGCCAACGCGCTCGTCGCCCACACCCTCGCCGAGCACAAGGCCGGCTGACCGGCCGCCACCCGCCACCACCTGGGGGAAGCCTCGTGATCCTCGCAATCCGCACCTACCTCCTCCGCCCGCCCCGTCGCCGGGGCCCCTAATCCGTTGTTAGCGGCTTGAACTGGCGGCGGCCCTGTGGGTGCCGGGCAGACGCCATCGGGGTACCTGGCTGGAAAGCCTCACCGCCGGCTGCCTCTTGGCGTTCTCCGCGATCACCGCCTCGCCCGGCGCCAAGGCTCACTACCGGCGCCGCCGCGACGACCACGGTGGCTGGCACGCCGCTGCCCAGCGCGACCTGTTCAACCGCATGCTTGGCCAGCTCTACGACTGCCTCAAGGCCCGCTGTCTGTTCGACGAACAGACAGCCTTCCCCACCGCACTGCCCGTCGCGGCCTGACCGTCTGGTGGTCGGTGCCGAGGTCAGGCAACCCTGTGCGGCATGGCTCCGAGGACGAGGCCGTCCATGCCTGTGGGCAGCCGTCCGAAGGTGGCCAGGCCAAAGGGCTGGACCGTGTAGAGCTCGCCTTGTTCGTCGATGCCAAGAAGGGCATGGCCGTGGTCGAGCTCACCGACAGGGAAGATCTTGACTCCTCTGGCTTCGCTCCAGGCCGCGAAGCGGTCTTCCTCACTGTTCCAGACGTTCATGGGGTCCAGGTCGAATGCCTCACGAGCGCGGGTGATTCCGGCGCCAAGCCACCCGACCTGCAACCCACCGAACTCTGCCAGGAACTCCTTCGCAGCTTGGTGCATCACCAGGCCGGTCTCCGCGAAGCTCACGCGCCACACGTCGGTGTCCACACGGCGACCGGAGAACCAGCCCACCGAGCGCAAGGTTGCCTGGGTGACGGGGGCGAGATCGCTCATGTCGGCACATCCTGGCGTCACCAGGGCGCAGTCGCAATGGACCCTCGATTCGAGCACTGCACGAGATCGACCTGACGGCTTGGCGCCGTGAGGTGTCTGCGGTCGGTGTCAGTAGCGGCTCAGGGCGCTGCCGCCGCAGGAAGGGGGTTGCGCGGGGGCTCCCGTAGCGCTGACGATCATGCGATGAGCACAGTGATCAGACGGGTACGGGTCGAGGAGTGGGAGCGGGTCAAGGAGATCCGGCTCGCCGCGTTGCAGGACCCGGTCGCGGGCATCGCCTTCCTGGACACCTACGAGAGCGCCGCTGCCAAGCCGGACGAGTTCTGGCAGGAGCGCACCGCCGGAGCCGCCGAGGGCGACGCGGTGCACCAGCTTGTCGCGGAGGCCGCGGACGGCCGCTGGCTCGGCACCATGACCGTGCTGCTCGAGCAGCCCGGCGGGGAGGGTGCCCTCGGCGGCGACGTCGTCACCGTGCCGCAGACCCACGTCGTCGGGGTCTACGTCCGCCCCGAGGCGCGCGGCACCGGCCTGGCGCACGAGCTGATCCGGGCCGCCCAGGAGTGCTCCTGGGCGCTCACCGAGCCCAAGGTCCAGCGGGTCCGGCTGTTCGTCCACGAGGACAACGCCCGTGCCGAGGCGATGTACCTGCGGGCCGGCTTCCGGCGCTCCGGCGTCTCCGTGCCGGTGCCGGGTGACGAGACGCACCGGGAGATCGAGCTCGCGGTCGAGCGGGGCTGAGCCCCGCCCGACGGCCGTAAGCCGTCCGGCGCCCGCCGCCTGCCGCCCGCCGCCCGTCAGCGGAAGTCCTCCGCGTGGTCCCGGACCCAGGAGCGGAAGCTGCGGGCCGGGCGGCCGAGCACCTGCTCGACCGTGTCCGTCACCCGTTCCGGTTCACGGGTGAACGACTCCCAGGCCCGCAGCCGGGACTCCACGAAGGCCGCGTTGCCCCAGGCCGCCGTCAGCTGCTCGCGGGCCGTCTCCGGCGCCAGTTCCTCCCAGCGGACCTCGGTGCCCAGCTCCTCGCCGATGATCCGCACCAGCTCGGCGTGGGCGAGCGACTCGGGCCCGGTGACCACGTACTTGCCGCCGTCGTGCCCGTCCTCGGTGAGCGCCCGGACGGCCACGTCCGCGATGTCGCGCTCGTGGACCAGCGAGCGGCGCGCCCGCCCGTACGGCCAGCGGACCACGCCCGTGCGGACCTGGTCGGCCCAGCCGAGCGCGTTGCCCGCGAAGTCGATCGCCCGGACGAAGGTCCAGGCCGTGCCGGAGCGGCGGATCAGCCGCTCGATCTCCTGGTGGAAGACCACGGCCGGTTCGTCGTCCGCGAGGTCCGGCACGTCCGTCGAGAGGTAGACGACGCGCTCGGCGTGCTCGGCGATCAGCTCGACCACCCGTGGCTGCACCGGGATCCCGGGCCACATCAGGTAGACGCCGTCCACCCCGCCGTCCAGGGCTGCCGTCAGGCTCTCCGGCGCCGCAAGATCCCCTTCGAAGGCCGCCACCCCGGCCGGCAGCGAGGACGCGGCCGCGTCCCGCACCAGCGCCCGTACCTCGTGCCCGCCTTCGACCAGCGAGGCCACCACGTGCCTGCCCACACTGCCGTTCGCGCCGATCACCAGAACCTTGGTCATGCCGGGCCCAACTGCGCGACCGGACCGGCCTATTCCCCTCGCGCGGCCCGGGCGGGGCACTGCCAGTCGGCCGCGTCGAGCTCCTGGTCCGCCGTGTCGCCGAGGTGGAAGCAGTGGCCGAAGGCCCACACCGTGACCGAATCCCGGCGGTGGTCGACCTGGAAGGGCTGATCACCGCGCACGGTCCCGGGCCACGAACCGTCCGCTGCGGGCGAGTGGGTGATGACGACCCGGGTCTGCCCCGGCCCGAGCTGGTAGGCGTCGGCCCACGGCTCCACGGTCAGCTCCAGCGGCGTATCGCCGTCGTTCCTGACCAGCAGCCGCGCGGTTCCCCCGGCGAACATCTCCGACACCACTCCTCGACCTGGACGCATATCTGCGGACCGATCATCGCACCGTCGGACCGGCCGACCTCCCGGGCGGAGCTAGGCTCGGCCGATGGTCGAATCCTCATCAGCTCCCGGCCCCGGCCCCGACAGCGCCCTGCGACTCACCGTCCTGGGGAGCGCCACCCCCTACCCGAGCGCGGACAACCCGTGTTCCGGCTACCTGGTGACTGCCGGGGGAGCCCGGGTGTGGGTGGACGCGGGCACCGGGACCCTCGGTCCGTTGCAGCGGTACGTCCGGCTGGACGGGCTGGACGCGATCTGGATCTCGCACCTGCACGCCGACCACTGCGCCGACCTGCTCACCGCCTACTACGGCGCGTTGTACGCGGACGTGCGGCTCGCCGCGCCGATCCCGCTCTACGGCCCGCCCGGCATCGCCGACCGGCTGGCGGACTTCCTGACCAACTCGGCGCGCCGCAGCCCGGTCGAATCCGCCTTCGCCGTCACCGAGTTGTCCGACGGGCACCGGGTCGTGGTGGGCTCCGGCGCGCTGCCACTGACGCTGACCAGCCGGGCGGTGGAACACGGCATGCCGGCCTTCGCGCTCCGGGCGGAGGCCGGTGGCCGCTCGCTGGTCTACTCCGGCGACACCGCGCCCTGCGCCGCACTCACCGAACTGGCCGCCGACTGCGACCTGTTGCTGTGCGAGGCGGAGGGCGACGACCCCGCGCACCACACCGCCGAGCAGGCCGGCGCCACCGCCGCCGCGGCCCGGGCCGGTCGGCTGGTGGTCACCCACGTGGGCCGGGCGCTGACCCCGGCGGAGGCGGTGGCCCGCGCCGCGTCCCGGTTCGCCGGCCCGGTCGGGCACGCCGACCCGGGAGCGGTCCTCACGGTCTGACGGGCCCGGCCGTCGCGAAGTGTCAACCGCCCACCCGCACCACGTACTTGCCGGTGGCCCGCCCCTCCTGCATCGCGTCGTGGGCGGCCGGTACGGCCTCCAGGCCCGGGAGCTCGGTGAGCGGCACGGTGAGTCCGCGGTGCGCCTGGAGGTCGAGGGTGGTCCGGATGGCCCGGGCGAGGCGTTCGGGTGCGGTGACGGCGTAGCCGCGGTGGCTGAACCCGGTGACGGAGAGGTTGCCGCCCATCAGCCGGCCGAGCGGGGGCAGTGCGTCGAGTTCGCCGCCGCCCGCGTTGCCGAACAGGACGATCCGGCCGCCGGGCGCGGTGACGGCGAGGTCGAGGTCCAGGGCGGCGGTGCCGAGCGGGTCGAGCACGAGGTCGACGCCCCGGCCGTCGGTGGCGGCGCGGACGGCGTCGGCGAGCTTCTCGTCGCGGGCGAAGGCGTGGTGGTAGCCGAGTTCGACGGCGGCCGCGGCCTTCTCCGGGCGGCCGACGGTGCCGATCAGGACGCCCCCGCCGCCGAGCAGCGGGACGAGCTGGGCGACGGCGCTGCCGATGCCGCCGCCGGCCGAGTGGACCAGGACGTTGTCCCCGGCGGTGAGCCGGCCCGCGTCGGTGAGCAGCAGGACGGCGGTGGCGAGGCCGAGCGGGGCGGCGGCGGCCGCGCTGAGCGCCAGCCCGTCCGGGACGGGGACGGTGAGGACGGCGTCGGCGAGCACCACCTCGGCGAGTCCGCCGCCGACGGGCGCGGCCGCGACCCGGTCGCCGACGGCGAGTCCGGTGACGCCCTCACCGAGCGCGCGGACCGTACCGGCGACCTCCTTGCCCGGCAGGTGCGGCCACTCGGCGGTGTAGCCACCGTCCCCGCGGCGGGTCATCACGTCCACGAAGTTCAGCCCGGCCCAGGCGACGTCGATCGCGACCTGGCCGGGGCCGGGGCGCGGTGCCTCGATCTGCTGGATCTCGGAGTTCTCGGCTCCGCCGGGTGCGGTCATCACCAGTGCGCGCATGTCGGTCCCCCTCGACTACGATGTTCGACGAACGGCGAAATTGCCGAGACACAGTGGTACCACCCAGTTTCGTCGTTTGTCGAACATCGCAGATCAGAGGAGGTAGGAAGATGCCCCGCAGCACCCGCCGCCGGCCGGCGCTCGCCCACCCCGCGGTCGAGGAGATCGACCTGTACGACGTCCTGCACGCGCTCTCCGACCCCACCCGGATGACCATCGTCCGGATTCTGCGCGCCGAGCCCGAACGGGCCTGCGGCACCTTCCCGGTGGACGTCGCGCCCTCCACGCTCAGCCACCACTTCAAGGTGCTGCGCGAATCCGGCGTGATCAACCAGCGCGAGGAGGGCAACCGCCGGTTCTCCGCGCTGCGGACGGTCGACCTCGAACGGCGCTTCCCCGGCCTGCTCGACACCGTCCTGGCCGCGCTCGCACGCAACGAGCACGGAGCGGAGCTCGGCGCCGAACCGGCCTGGCACGGCTAGGTCGGGATCCGCGACCCCCTGCGGCGCCGCAGCATCAGGGCGACCATCCCGGAGTTCAGTCGGAGTTGAACCACACCAGCGTTGCCGGGCCGTCCGGCGTGATCACCGGTACCCACGCCTCATCGGCCTCACGGATCCGGCTCTCGTCCAGGCGCAGAGCGTGCGGCTCCTCGGTAGTCCCATCGCATGCCCAGTAGCGGAGGGCGCCGATGACCTCCCGGAGCCTGTCCCGCTCGGCATCCGGCCACCCGTAGTTCCAGGTGCCGGCACCACGGAAGTGCTTCTCGAACAGCTCGCGCAACGCGTCCAGCTCATCAGGGCCGAACAACGGCACCAGAAAGCCTTCGACCTGCCCCTGCCGACAAGCCGTTCCGCCGTACTGCTGCTGGTAGAAGACCCCGGTCTTCGCCTCGACCACCACATACAGCCAGCCGCCGGCACTCATGCCGTCAGGATCGAGGAAGACGAAGCGTCGAGAGCTCATGGCGCCAGTCTTCCGGGCTGCCCGCCACGAGCTCAACGACTTTGGCCCTGCAAGATCAATTACGAGACAGGGCTCGGTCCATCGCCTTCGGGCCGACTTCCCGTGCAGTGTCGCTTGACGGCGTGGGCTGCCAGGGTTACCTGCCCGCCGGCCAGTACATCGACAAGGACATGACGCCGATCAACTCGATCACCCTGCAGCCGTAGTCGGCGCCCGCCGCTGATCTCCGCCCGTTGCGCAGGAAGTCGGCCCGGCCGACTTCCTGCGCAACGAGGACTCTCACTGGAGAATCAGGGGTTGCGCGGCGCGGCCGCGCGGTGCCGGCGGTGGTACGAGACCGTGACCGCCGCCAGCAGCGGGCCCCAGGCGACCGCGGGCAGGTAGAGGAAGCCGACCAGCAGATGCCCCAGCGGGGTCATGTTCGGATGCTGCACGCCCCACCAGAAGAGGAACGGCGTCCAGAGCACCGTCAGCCCGGCTGCGCCCAGCGAGGCCGCCAGGACGACCCGGCGCGGGTTCACCGGCCGCCCGCCGAGGAGCGGGATCCAGCGCGGCGGCACCGTACCCCACGGCCGGACCAGGCCCAGGGTGAGCAGGGCCAGCGCCTCGGTGAGCACGCTCAGGGTGAGCGGCCAGACCGCGTCCCAGCCGGTGAAGCCCACCGCGTGGTAGCCCGCGTCGGTGTAGCCGCCGTGCAGGCCCAGGACCAGGCCGAGCCGCCACAGCCCGGCGGGCAGGGCGGTCACCGCGGCCAGGTGGGCGGCCCGGACGGCCCAGCGCGGCGGGGCGGGCACGGCCTCAGCGGCGGGGGAGCGGGTGATGGCGGTGGTCGGCTGCGGCGTCGTCATGGCTCCACCCTCCGGTGCGGGCCGGTGACGCCGCGTCCGCCCGGCGGCGGGCTTGCGACGCGCTCCTCCCCCGGCCGGGGGAGGAGCGTCTCAGCCCCGTCTCAGCCCCGCCGCAGCCGCGACGAGCGCGCCCTCAGCGCAGCCGCGACGACGACAGGATCGACGCCAGGTGCGCCACCACCATCCCCCAGGTGATCACCGTGATCCCGGCGAGCGTCCACCGGGTGGCGTCCAGGTTGTGCAGTCCGGCGTCCACGACGGCGGCCGCCAGCAGCACCAGTGAGGCCTCGATGCCGTTGGTCACCCGGTGGATCTTGAAGATCGAGGCAAGCCGGCGGGCCGTCGCGATGCCCTGGGAACGCGGCTGGGTGGACTCCTCGTCCGCCGGCGCCTGCCCGCTGCGCGCCCGGGCCACGTCCACCAGGTCCGTCGAGGCCTTGAGCAGGACCACGCCCAGCGCGGCCGCCAGGCCCGCCGACACCCACAGCTCCGAGCCGCCGCGCGCCGCCCGCACGCCCGCGCCGACCATCAGCGCGGCGTCCGCGAGGTAGGCGCCCAGCCGGTCCACGTACACCCCGGCCATGCTGAACTGGCGCTTCCAGCGCGCCACTTCGCCGTCCACGCAGTCGAACAGCAGGAACAGCTGGAACAGCACCGCCGCGAGCACCGCGCCGGTCAGGCCCGGGATCAGCAGGGCCGCGCCGCCGCCGACCCCGCACACCACCATCACCCAGGTCAGGGTGTTCGGCGAGACCGAGGTGCGCACCAGCTGACGGGTGGTCCGCAGCGAGACCGCCCGCATGTAGAGCCGGCCCGCCCAGTGCTCACCGTTGCGGCTCTGCAGCTTGGCCTGCGGCTGGCACACCTCGCGCAGCTCGGCGAGCGCCGGAGCAGCCACCATGACGACATCCCTCCACCTGTCCCGAAACGATCACCACAGGCTACGGCCTCCCGAGGGGGCGCCCGACCAGCCGGTACGGCCCCCGGCGGCCGGGAAAACCGGTGGGCCGCCCGAGCACCCCCGGGCTAGGCTTCCCGGGTTCACCGGAACCGGAGCCCCCGGGCCCGATCGCCCACCCCCGCAAGCCCGTTGACGCCGTGCCGCGCGACGCCGCCCGGCGTGCCGCGGCCCGGGGCGCGACGCTCCGGCGCGGGGCGGGGCGGAGGCGCCCCGGGGCGGAACGAGGAGAGTCCAGCACCATGGTGACCACGGACACCGCCCCGCAGAGCCCCGCCCCGCAGAGCCCCGACCTGGCCCGGCTCCTGGCCGGCCACCGGCCGCAGGGCCCGGTCGAGACCGCCGACCATGCCAGGGCGACCGCCCTGGTCGAAGCCGCAGACGCCGCAGAGGCCGCAGACGCCACAGACGCCGCCTCCGTCTGGGACCGCGGCACCCCGCTGCACTTCACCGCCTCCGCGCTGATCGTCCACCCGCCCACCCGCCGGGTGCTGCTGCGCTGGCACGTCCGCCAGCAGGCCTGGCTGCAGGTCGGCGGCCACGGCGACCCGGGGGAGACCCTCCCGCTGGACATCGCCCTGCGCGAGGGCCTGGAGGAGACCGGCCTGACCGACCTCACCCCCTGGCCCGACGCCGCCCTCGTCCACCTCGCCGTGGTGCCCGTCCCTGCCTCGCCCGTCGAGCCCGCCCACGAGCACGCCGACCTGCGCTTCCTGCTCGCCACCGACAGCCCGGACGACGCCCGCCCGGAGAACCCGGCCTCCCCGCTGGAGTGGCTGAGCATCGAGGAGGCCCGGCAGCGGACCACCGAGGAGAACTTCCGCGAGACCCTCGACCGCGCCGCCCGCCTGCTCGGCTGAACCGGACCACCCTCACCCAAGGACCCTCATGCACACCGACCAGATCCTCATCTTCGACGCCGACGACACCCTCTGGGAGAACAACGTCCTCTTCGAGCGGGTCATCGACGGCTTCCTGGACTGGGCCGCCGCCCCGGAATCCCGCGACGGCGCCCGCGCCCTGCTCGACCGGATCGAGGCCGCCAACGCGGCCGCCCTCGGCTACGGCGCCACTGTCTTCCGGCAGAGCCTCGCCGACTGCCTGCGGCAGCTGAACGACGACCGCACCCCCACCGCGGCCGAGCTCGCCCGGATCGACGAGCTGCTCACCCCGCTCACCCGGCGCGGCGAGGTCGAACTGATCGCCGGCGTCGCCGACACCCTCGCCGCCCTGGCCGGCCGCCACCGGCTGCTCCTGCTCACCAAGGGCGACCAGGAGGAGCAGCAGGCCAAGGTGACGGCCTCCACCATCGACCACCACTTCGGCGGGATCCACATCGTGGCCGAGAAGTCCGTCGACACCTACCGGCAGCTCACCGCCGAACTCGGCCTCGACCCGGACCGCACCTGGATGATCGGCAACTCGCCCAAGTCCGACATCGCCCCCGCCCGCCGGGCCGGCCTGCGCACCGTCTTCATCCCGCACGAGCACACCTGGGTGCTGGAGCACGAGGACCTCGGCCCGGACGAGGCGACGCTGCAGCTCGCGGCCTTCCCGGAGCTGCTGCGCCACTTCTGAGCCGCGGGGCCGAGCCGCGGGGCCGAGCCGCGGGGCCGAACCGCCGGCCCGGCCGGTCCTGCGGAGGTCCTCCCGGTCAGACCGCGAGCGCCGTCGCCGGGACCTGGCCGGTGCCCCGGTACAGCCAGGCCCGCTCGGAGGCCGACCACACGCTGGTGGTGAGCAGGTAGAGCGCGGCGGCCACCGGCACCAGCATCGCGAACACCACCGACACGAAGGACAGGTACGGCAGCAGCCCCGCCCCCGGCTGCGGGGTGGTCTGCGCGGCCGTCGCGCGCCGGGCCCGGCGGTAGTTGACGTACCCGACCGCTGCCAGCCCGGCGTACAGCAGGCCGAACACCGCGAACTGCCCGGCGCCGTGCGCGTTCCCGACGTGCAGGCCCAGCGGCACCCCGAACAGGGTGTGGTCCAGCAGGTCGTTCGGGGTGGTGAAGAGCCGGTACATCACCGAGAAGAACGGGATCTGCACCAGCATCGGCAGGCAGCCCGCGAACGGCGAGACCTGCTCCTTCCGGTACAGCTCCGCGAGCGCCTCGCGCGCCTTCTCCGGGTTCTTCTTGTGCTTCGCGTTCAACGCGGCGATCTTCGGCGCCAGCTTCGAGCGGGCCTTCTCCCCACGCGCCGCCGCCCGCGCCAGCGGGTGCAGGCAGAGCCGCACGGCGAGCACGAACAGGACGATCGCCAGCGCGGCCGGCAGGGCGTGGGCGAGCGTGGCGACCACGGCGTGGGCGACGGTGACGGCCGGGTCGAGAACAGACAGAACGAACATGGTGAAGCGAGCCCTCCGGGGTCTCAGGACATGAGTGATCGGCGGAGGACGGCCGCGAAGAAGGTACGGGCAGCCGCGAGAGCGCGGGCACCGTACGGGAGAACTGCGGGACTACGCGGCCGCCAGGGCCGCTCCCGGCGCCCTGGGGCGTCGCCTGCCCCGGGCGTCCGGATCACGCTGCGGAAGGAACGCCGTACGGAACGCGCGGCGCCGCAGCACCCCGCTGCGCACCGCGGCCGGGGCCCGTGCCCCCAGCAACCGCGCCCCGGCGAGAGCCCCCGCGACCGCCCCGGCCACCAGGACCATCGCCGCCACGGCGGCGACGGACGCAAGCCCGCCGCCCTCGGTCACCAACTGCCCGGTCAACACCCGGAGCAGGCCCAGCAACATCGCGACAACACCCACGGCAGGCCCCCCTCTCGATGTCTTCCCGGCTCCGGACGTTCAGCACGACGATCCTACGACCCCCCGGGTTCCCGGTGTAAAGGGGAATTTCTCACGGAGCGTCCATCGCGTGCACCCACACCCGTGTCCCCCCGTCCGCCTCCTCCGCCAGCCACGCCGACTCGGCGAGGCGCTTGTTGTGGCCGGGCAGCGCGTCGGCGACGACGGAACCGTGGCGCAACGCCCCCGCTGCCCTCGGGTCCGGCGCCCCGGCCTGACGGAACCCCTCCAGCACACCGCTCCCGAGGTCCGTGCCGGCGTCCGGCGTCAGCGGGATCCCCAGTCCGTTCAGGAACCCCTGCTCCCCGCCAGGCGGCAGCCGGAACGAGAGGAACGCCACGTCGTCCTGGAGCCCCTTCCGGTACGCCCACCGCAGCTCGCCCGCCGACCCGGGCACCCGCACCCGCGCGAACGCCGCGACCTCCTCGGAGCCCACCGTCACCCACGACCCGGGCCGCCCGCTGTCCGCCGCCGGATGTCGATCCCACTCCCGCAACCAGTACAGGCCTCCCACGGCGCCCGCGGTGAGCACCAGTGGCAGCACGACCCCCAACAGCAGGGTCCGCCATCGCCGTCGCCTCACTGCTCCTGCCTCACAGCCCCGCCCGCGCACCCTGGCGTCCCCCTCGGGATCCGGCGCCACCGCCGGGACCACCCTCGGCGTCATCGAGCCGGACGTTCCGGGAGGGCCGTCGCCACTCCGGCGTTCGAACGTAGTCGATCGGCCGGGGCGGCGGGGCGTGAATCCACGAACGCGCGGGGTGTAGCCGTTGGTGCTACGCGGGGCTACCTTGGAGGGCATGAGGACGATTACCCAGCGGGAGTTCCGGAACAACTCCGCCGCGGTGATGGACGCGGTGGAGGCGGGGGAGACCTTCCACATCACCAGGAACGGGGTCGAGGTCGCGGAGCTGCGGCCGGTGTCCGGGCGGCGGCGGCTCACGGCGGAGGAGCTGGTGGCGCGGCACGTGAAGTTGCCGCGGGTGGACTACCAGGAGATGCGCAAGGAGGCCGAGGAGTACTTCGGGCCCGAGGAGCTCGTCGGGGACGAGGGCGACGACCCGTTCGAGCGGCGGCGTGGCTGAGCGCCGGAGGGCGTCCCGGCGGCGGCCCGCCGGGGTGCTGGACACCTGTGTGTACATCGACCTGGCGCTGCTCAACCCCGGCGACCTGCCCGCCGTGCCGGAGCTGACCGCGATCACCTTCGCCGAACTCCAGCAGGGCGTCTCGATGGCCCGCGACCCGATCAGCCGGGCGGCCCGGCTGGAGGTGCTCGGCGCGGCGATGGCCGACTTCGACCCGCTGCCCTTCGACGCGGCCGCCGCCGCCCGCTACGGCACCCTCGTCACCCTGACCATCGCCGCCGGACGGCAGCCGCGCCCGCGCCGGATCGACCTGATGATCGCCGCGGTCGCCTCCGCCCACGGGCTGCCGCTGTACACCCGCAACGTGGCGGACTTCCGGGGGCTGGGCTCGGCCGTGGAGGTCATCGGGGTGTGAGGGCGGCGTCGGCCCCGCTGCGCTCCACCTCGTCCGCCGGCACGGTCGCGGCCTTCATCGCCGCCACCGCGGCCGCGACGATCCCGGCGAACGGGATCCCGGCGAACGGGATCACGGCGAGTAGGAGAGTCGGTCGAGGAAAGGTGAAGCGGGGTCGGTCGGTCGGACCGTCAGCTCAGCCGGACCGTCCGGCCGGTGGCCGCCGAGGTGCGGGCGGCCTCCAGGACGGTGAGGGTGGCCACCGCGTCGCGGGGGTCGACCGGGGGCGGGGTGCCGGGGGTGGCCAGGGCGGCGGCGATGCCGGCGTAGAAGGCGGGGTAGTCGCCCGGGTCGGTGGGCAGCGGGATCGTGGACCCGTCGCTGCCCAGGGTGCCGTAGTGCTCGGGCAGGTCGGCGCCCCACGGGTGGGTGCCGTCCGGGCGGCGGCCCGACCGCAGTTCGGCCTCCTGCGGGTCCATGCCGTGCTTGACGTACCCGGCGGTGTCACCGAGCACCCGCAGCCGGGGACCGGTCAGCGGGGTGATGGCGCTGGTCCACAGGTGCGAGCGGGTGCCGGAGGCATGGGTCAGGGCGACGAAGGCGTCGTCGTCCACCACCGCGCCGTCCCGCCGCACGTCGATCTCCGCGTACACCGTCTCGACCGGCCCGAACAGGGTGAGCGCCTGGTCGACCAGGTGACTGCCCAGGTCGTACAGGGTGCCGCCGACCTCGGCCGGGTCGGCGAGCTCGCGCCAGCCCGCCTTGGGCTTGGGGCGGAACCGCTCGAACCGGGACTCGAAGCGGTGCACCCGGCCGAGCGCGCCGCCGCGCACCAGCCGGCTCGCGGTGAGGAAGTCGCCGTCCCAGCGCCGGTTCTGGAACACCGACAGCAGGACGCCCCGCTCCTCGGCCAGCCGGCACAGCTCCAGCGCCTCGGCGGCGGTGCCGGCCAGCGGCTTGTCCACCACGGTGGCCAGGCCGGCCCGCAGGGCGGCGCGGGCCAGCGGGGCGTGGGTGCGGTTGGGCGAGGCGACGACCACCAGGTCCAGCGCGTCCGGGTCGGCGAGCAACTGCTCGGGGGTGTCGACGGCGCGGGCCTCCGGGTGCTCGCGCCGCAGCTGCTCGCGGCGCTCCGGGTTGGCGGTGACCACGGCGTCCAGCCGCAGCCCGGGCGTGGTGGCGATGAGCGGGGCGTGGAAGGCGGAGCCGGCCAGGCCGTAGCCGATCAGGCCGACGCGGAGGGGGCGGGGGGCGGTCAGCGGGTTCATGCGGCCCACTCAATCACGAGGCGCCCCTTTGCTCCCGGTTTCCCGGCGCCTCCCGGTTTCCCGGCTCCTCCCGTTCCCCGCTCGGGGCCGTCGCGTCCGCCGGGGCCGTCGCGTCCGCCGGGGCCGTCGCGTACGGGGGCTTTCCCGTCCGCGGGGCGCCCCTGTCCAGCTCCTGGCCCGTGAGCCTGCTCGCCCGCAGCGCCAGCAGGACGACTCCGGTCGAGGCGGCCAGGGCGAGCGCGCGCTCGGCGTAGCCGGCGCCGTCGCGCCCGTGCAGGCCGACGTAGACCAGCACGCCGAGGAACATCACCGGGCTGTAGGCCAGCGCCGCGTTCGCGCTGCCCCGCCAAGCCGGGTGGGCCCGGAACTGCGCGGCCAGCACGGCCGGGGTGATCACTAGCAGTACGAAGCCGGCCAGGGCCAGCCCGACGTGCGCGCTCGCCTGCCAGGAGTCGCCGGTGAGGCGGTGCGCGCACCAGGGGTCGGCGGCCCGGCAGTCCAGTCGGAAGAAGACGTCCGCGACGTTGTCGAGCCCCACCGGGGAGGCGGCCACCAGCCAGGCCGCGACCGGGCGGGGGCCGCCGGGGACGGCGAGTGCCGGGCGCAGTGCGAAGAGCGCGAACGCGATGGTCAGCAGTCCGGCGATGCCCTGCGCTGCCAGCTTCCAGCCGGGGTGGCTCGCCGTGAGCGCGCCCAGGTCGCTGATGGTGTCCGCGGACACCCGGTAGCCCCGGCCCTCGACCAGCCCGCCGACGAGCCATGAGACGGTGAACAACAGCTGGGCGGCGATGCCACCCCAGATCAGCGCGTTCCTCGTCCTGGTCACCGGGCGCCCCCCTCTGGTTCTCGGTGATACGGTTGTATCAGATTTCGGAGGTAGTCGAGAAGTGTCCACCCGCGTCGACCACGAGCAGCGGCGTACTCAGATCGCCGAGGCGCTGTTGCGGATCGCCGACACCCAGGGCCTGCAGGCGGCCAGCATGCGGGTCGTGGCCGCCGAGGCAGGGGTGTCGCTGCGCCTGGTGCAGTACTACTTCCACACCAAGGACGAGCTGCTGATGGACGCCCTCGCCCGGCTGGGCGCGCAGCTCCAGGTGCGGATGCAGAAGTGGATCGCGGCGGCCGGCAGCCCGCCCACCCCGCGCGGCATCGTCACCGCGATCCTGTCCTGCATCCTGCCCACGGACGCCGAGAGCCGCCGGATCACCCGCACCTACGCCGCGTACTACACGCTGGTCCTGAGCGAGCCGCGGCTGGCCGAGCAGCACGGCACCACGTACCCCGACATGCTCGAATCCTTCCTGGCCAAGCAGATCCGGGCCGCCCAGCAGCTCGGCGAGGTCCCGGCCGGGCGCGATCCGGAGCTGACCGCCGCCGGGCTGCTGGCCATGACCAACGGGCTCGGCTCCAGCGTGCTCGGCGGCCAGCGGGACGGCGAGGCCGCGCTGGCGATCCTGACCCACCACCTCGACGAACTGTTCCGCACCTCCCCTGCCGTGTGATACACACGTATCAACAATCCCGACGGGGGGAGCTTGTGATGACACGCGTCCCGAGGCTGCTGGCCGCTGCGCTGCTGGCGGCACTCGCCGCCCTGCCGACCGCACCGGCCGCCGCCGCCGACACCGGCGCGGTGGCTGCCACCGACGCCGGCACGGTGCTCGGCAGCGCGCACGACGGCTACCGCACCTACCAGGGCATCCCGTACGCAGCACCGCCGGTCGGCGCGCTGCGCTGGCGCGATCCGCAGCCCGTCGCGCCGTGGTCCGGGATCCGGTCGGCCACCGCACCCGGCAACCGCTGCCCGCAGGGCCGGCCCGACCAGCCCGACGGCAGCGAGGACTGCCTCTACCTCAACGTGACCGTGCCCGCCCGGGCCGACCACCGCCCGGTGATCGTCTGGCTGCACGGAGGCGGCTTCACCTCGGGCGCCGGCAGCGACTACGACCCGCACCGGATGGCGGTGAGCGGCGACGCGGTCGTGGTCACGGTCAACTACCGGCTGGGCGTCTTCGGCACCTTCGGCTACCCGGGCCTGGCGGACTCGGGCGACTTCGGGCTCGCCGACCAGCAGGCCGCGCTGCGCTGGGTACGCCGGAACATCGCCGCGTTCGGCGGCGATCCGCGCAACGTGACGCTGGCCGGACAGTCCGCGGGCGGCATGAGCGTGTGCTCCCAGCTGACCTCGCCATCAGCCGCCGGACTGTTCGACAAGGCCGTGATCCAGAGCGGATCCTGCCTGATCGACTACCCGCGGAACCTGTTCTTCCCCGGCATGGCCGCCGGTTCGCCCTGGGCCGACCGCACGTCGGTCGAGGCGGCCGGCCAGACCCTCGCCGCCACGGTCGGCTGCCACACGCTGGACTGCCTCCGGCAGCAGCCGACGGCCGCCCTGTACCGGCACGGCACCGCCTTCACCCGGCCCGCGTACGGCACCTCGCTGCTCCCGCTCGAACCGGCGGCCGCGCTGCGGGAGGGCCGGTTCCAGCGGGTGCCGGTGCTCAGCGGTGGCAACCGCGACGAGCACCGGGGCTGGGTCGCCGCGCAGAACCGCTACGTCGAACCGATCACCGCGGAGCGGTACGACCACCTGCTCGCCGACAGCTTCGGTGACCAGGCCGGCCAGGTCGCCGACGAGTACCCGGCCGACGCCTACCCTTCCCCCGCGCTCGCCTGGGCCGCACTCGCCACGGACCGCATCTGGTCCTGCCCGACGCTCACCGGTGACCGCCTGCTCGCCCGGCACACCGAGGTGTACGCCTACGAGTTCGCCGACCGCGACGCCCCCGGGCAGCCCGGCTTCGCCCCCGGCCTGCCGCCCGGCGCGTACCACGGCTCCGAGCTGCCGTACCTGTTCGACGTCGCCGGCTGGCCGGCCCGGCTGACGCCGGCCCAGCAGCGGCTCTCCGACCGGATGATCCACGCCTGGACCGCCTTTGCGACCAGCGGCCGCCCGTGGGCCCGGTTCCGCGGCGACGACGTGATGTCCCTGCGCCCCGACGCCGTCCGGCCGGTCGACCTCGGGGCCGAGCACGACTGCGGCTTCTGGGGCGACGAGGGCGTCCTCAACGGACCGGATCCGGAGGAGGATCGAGGCGATGGGACGGCGGCCTGATCCTCCGGGGGTTGGTGCGGCTTCGAGTGGGCTGCCGTCGGGGAGCCGGCGGTAGGGGCGATCCGCACGTGCCGGGTGCCGAGTGCCGAGTGCCGGGTGCCGGGAGGTGTGCTGGGCCGTTGCCGGTGGGCGCGGCTACGCTGGTCGGCGTTGGGGCAGCCAGTGGCGCCCGGCCGGCCGAGGGTGTCCGGTCCGGAGCGATGTGCGAGATCGTTCAGAACCGTTGCAAGACCGAGGGAGACACCTACGTGGCAGACCGCAAGCCCATCGAGTCCTGGCTGACCGACATGGACGGTGTCCTCATCCACGAGGGCACGCCGATCCCCGGGGCGGAGGAGTTCCTCCGCCGGCTGCGGGAGTCCGGCAAGCCCTTCCTCGTCCTCACCAACAACTCCATCTACACCCCGCGCGACCTCAGTGCCCGGCTGGCCGGGATGGGCCTGGAGGTGCCGGAGGAGTGCATCTGGACCTCGGCCCTGGCCACCGCCAAGTTCCTCAAGAGCCAGCGCCCGAACGGCACCGCGTACGTGATCGGCGAGGCCGGCCTCACCACGGCGCTGTACCAGGCCGGGTACGTGCTGACCGACAACAACCCGGACTACGTCGTGCTCGGCGAGACCCGGACCTACTCCTTCGAGGCGCTCACCAAGGCGATCCGCCTGATCAACGCGGGTGCCCGGTTCATCTGCACCAACCCGGACGAGACCGGCCCCTCCACCGAGGGCGTGCTGCCGGCCACCGGCTCGGTCGCGGCCCTGATCACCAAGGCCACCGGGGTGGACCCGTACTTCGTCGGCAAGCCCAACCCGCTGATGATGCGCGAGGCGCTCAACACCGCCGGCGCCCACTCGGAGACCGCCGTGATGATCGGCGACCGGATGGACACCGACATCGTCGCGGGCATGGAGGCCGGCATGGAGACCATCCTGGTGCTCACCGGCCTGACCTCCGCCACCGACGTGGAGCGCTTCCCGTACCGGCCGACCCGGGTGGTCAAGTCGATCGCGGACCTGGTCGAGCTGGTCTAACCTCTGCGGTGCAGTCGCGAGCCCCGTCCCGGCCGAGCGCCGGGGCGGGGCTCGTTCCGTACGCGTGGGGAGGACCGGGCGGATGAGCACGGCGGGGGAAGCGGCGACGGGCGAAGGCGCGGCGGGGGAAACGGCCGGGGAAGCGGCCGGGGAGGCGGCGGCGGGGGAGGAGCCGGAGAAGCGGGTCACCTGGGCGGAGCTGTACTTCGACCTGGTCTTCGTCTTCGCGATCACCCAGGTCTCCGGACTGCTGCACCACCAGCACGACCTGACCGGCCTGGTCCGGGCCCTGGTGGTGTTCGTGCCGGTGTACTGGTGCTGGGTCGGCACCACCGTGCAGGCCAACATCCGTGACGTGGACAACCCGCGCGACCGCCTGGGCATCCTGCTGGTCGGACTGGCCGGCCTGTTCATGGCGCTCGCCGTCCCCGGCGCGTACGGCGGCCGGGGCGTGCTGCTCGGCGCCGGGTACTGGCTGGCCCGGGTGGTGCTGCTGCTCCTGCTGGTGCGCGTCCCGGGAGTGTGGCGCGGCCCGTACGGGGCGGGCGTGCTGGTCAGCGGACCGCTGCTGGTGGTCGGCGGGCTGCTGCCGGACGGGCCGCGGCTGGCGCTCTGGGCGGCGGCCGCGCTCTGCGACCTGGCCGCGCCGCTGGTGTTCCGGCGGCGGCTCGCCAAGGTGGCCTACCACCCGTCGCACATGCCGGAGCGGTTCGCGCTGTTCCTGCTGGTGGCGCTCGGCGAGTCGGTCGTCGGGATCGGCGGCTCGGCCGCCGCGGCCCGGCTGGACGCGGCCGAACTGGCCGCCGTGGCAGCCGCGTTCACCATCTCGGCCGGGCTGTGGTGGCAGTACTTCGTGTTCGCGGCGGACGCGATGCGGCACGCCGTGGTGGTCGCCGACTCCCGGCGGGACGTGATCCGGCGGGTCTTCCAGTACGGGCACCTGGCGCTGGCGGCCGGGGTGATCGGGGTCGCGGTCGGCTTCGCGGAGACGGTCGCGGACCCGTGGCAGGCGCTCGGCGCCGGACCGGTGGGGCTGCTCTACGGCGGCTGCGGGCTGTACCTGCTGACCTTCGGGTACACCCGCTGGATGATGTTCCGGCTGGTCTCGACCACCCGGATCGCGGCGGCGGCGGTGGCGCTGGGGCTGCTGCCCGCGATGGTGCGGCTGCCGGCCCTGGTGGTGCTGGTGGTGCTGGCCGTGCTGCTGGTGGCGCTCAACGGGGTGGAGCACGTGCGGGTGGTGCGGGCGGCCAGGGCGGTCGGTGCTGCGGCTCCGGCTCCGGCCCCGGCTCCGGCGGATTCGGCTCCGGATTCGGCTCCGGCGTCGGCCACTGCGACGGCTGCGGCTCCGGCGCCCGTGGAGTGAGTTGTCGGTGGGGCTGTGTAGCGTTCGGGGTGTAAGAGGGCGGGCGGCGCAGCAGCCGCGGTGTGGGAGGTAGATGTCGTGACGGACACGGTCGAGGCGGGCGTGGTCGAGGCCGGCCAGGGCGGCGGGCTGGAGCTGCCCGAGTCCTGGCGCGCGGTGCTCGGCGCCGAGACGGAGAAGCCGTACTTCGCGGAGCTGGCGGCCTTCGTGGCGGCCCAGCGCGCGGAGCACGAGGTGTTCCCGCCGAGCGGCCAGGAGTTCGCCGCGCTGCAGGCCACTCCGTACGAGAAGGTCCGGGTGCTGGTCCTCGGCCAGGACCCGTACCACGACAACGGCCAGGCCCACGGCATGAGCTTCTCGGTGCTGCCCGGGACGAAGACGCCGCCCTCGCTGCGCAACATCTTCAAGGAGCTGGACGCCGACCTCGGCATCCCGGCCCCCGACAACGGCTACCTGATGCACTGGGCCGAGCAGGGCGTGCTGCTGCTGAACGCGGTGCTCACGGTCCGCGCCCACGAGGCCAACTCGCACAAGGCGAAGGGCTGGGAGAAGTTCACCGACGCGGTGATCAAGGCGGTGAGCGATCGCGAGGAGCCGGTGGTCTTCGTGCTGTGGGGCAACTACGCCAAGAAGAAGCTGCCGCTGATCGACACCGAGAAGCACGTGGTGGTCCAGGGCGCGCACCCGTCGCCGCTCTCCGCCAAGCTGTTCTTCGGCAGCCGCCCGTTCTCGCAGATCAACGCGGCGCTGGACGCCTTCGGCGGCGAGCCGATCGACTGGCGGGTGCCGGACCTCAAGCAGGGCTGACGCGCAGTCGTGCCGCACGTGGCCGTGGCTGGACGGGGTTCGGATTCCCGTCCGCCCACGGCCACTTGCCGTTCACCGGTGGCGGCCGTCGGCCGGGGCCGGGTGTGCTTAGCTGGTGCCGACCGGTCGCCGGACCGGTCCGACGGGGGCGGGAGTCGGTGCGGAGGGGCGGTACGTGCGCGGGGTGGGGCGGGCAGGAACCAGCCGGTGGGTCGGGCTGACGGCGGGTCTGGCACTGCTGGCGTTGCCGGCGGTCGCCGGGTGCGGTGGTGGTGGCGGGGGCGCTGAGCGCGGCGGGGTGAGCGGATCCCCCGGCGGCTCCGGGGCTCCCGGCGGGGCCGGAACCTCCGCCGTGGCTCCGGCGGGCGGCGCCGCTGGCCTCAACCAGCTTCCCGGGCAGGCCTTCTACGTCTCCGACCGCACCAACGCGGCCCAGCAGCTCGCCGTGCTGCGCGGCCAGGGCCGTGCGGCCGAGGCCGACACCCTGCTGCGGATCGCCGCCCAGCCCTCCTCCCAGTGGCTCGGCGAACAGGGCGCCCGGGAGATCGCCGACCAGGTGAGCCGCCGGGCCACCGAGGCCGGCCGGACGGCCGTCTTCGTCGCGTACGACATCCCGCACCGGGACTGCGGCCAGTACTCGGCCGGCGGCGCCGCCGACGCCGCCGCCTACCGCTCCTGGATCACCGGCGTCGCCGGGGCCCTCGGCGACCGCAGGGCCTGGGTGGTGCTGGAGCCGGACGCCGTCGCCCACACCCTGGACACCTGCGGGATCAAGGGGGACCTGGCCGCCGAGCGGTACGGCCTGCTGGCCTTCGCCGTCCAGGAGTTGAAGAAGCGCCCGAACGTCCGGGTCTACCTGGACGCGGGCAACCCGGGCTGGGCGCAGGACCCGGACGAGATGGCCGCGGCGCTGCGCAAGTCCGGCATCGCGGCGGCGGACGGCTTCGCCGTGAACGTCGCCAACTTCTATCCGACCGACCGGAACGTGGACTACGGCAACCGGCTCTCCGCCGCCCTGGGCGGCAAGCACTTCGTCATCGACACCAGCCGCAGCGGCAACGGCTCGGCGGGTGCCGAATCCTGGTGCAACCCGCCCGGCCGGGCACTCGGCGAGGCGCCGACCACCGAGACGGGGCGGCCCGGGGTCGACGCCTACCTGTGGATCAAGAACCCGGGGGAGTCGGACGGCGAGTGCGGCCGCGGCGAGCCCCGGGCGGGCGAGTTCTGGCTGCCGTACGCGCTCGGGCTGGCGCAGGCGGCGCGCTGAGCGCAGGCGGTGCCCTGAGCACAGGCGCCCGCCCCGCCCGGGGCCGTCCGCTCAGCCCGTGACCTGGACCCACCGGGCGACCGACGGCGTGCCGGCCGCGTCCGTCAGGAACAGCATGTACCAGCCGGGCGGCAGCAGGTTCGGGTTGCCCGGGAGGGTGAGCGAGAGCCCGTCGGCGGTGCGCCCGGTGATGTCCAGGGCGACCGAGCGCTGCTCGACGTCGGTCACGTGGGTCACCGAACTCGGCCGGATCAGCTTGGCGGTGGTCACCGCGTCCGGCCGGGCGGTGCCGATCCGGACGGTGCCGCCGAGCTTCGCCGCCGCGGGCGAGGCCGTCACCTCGGGCCGGTCGCCGTGGTACAGGTACGGCGGGGTGTAGATCTCGATGCGCTGCTCGAAGCCGCCGGGCTGGGTCTCGGCCTTGTCGGCGAACAGCGGGTTGGAGCCCAGTACGGCGACCCGGCCGTCCGGCAGCAGCAGCGCCTCGGAGTGGTAGTCGCGGCCGACGGCGGGCTCGGCGGCGGTGCTGAAGGTGTTGGAATCCGGGTGGTACACCTGGGCCTTGAGCAGGTCGCTGTCGCCCCGGCCGCGGTAGCCGCTGGAGCCGCCGGTGGTGAACACGGTGTCGTCCGGGAGCACCACGCTGTTGAGGTAGCGGGTCCCGCCGGCCGGCAGGTCGGGGCCCGGGACGAAGGCGGGCTCGGGCGCGGTCAGGTCCACGATGTCGGTGCGGGCCGTGGACAGCGGGGACTCGCCGACCCCGCCGCCGCCCAGCACCATGACCTTCTGCGCCTGCGCGGGCGGCAGCAGCACCGAGGCGGAGGTCTCGGTCAGCTTCGGGTCGCGCAGTCCGGGGACGGGCCGGAAGCCGTTGTTCGACAGGTCCCAGAGGCCCGGCTCGCGGCCCTTGTCGGCGGGGCCGTAGCCCGCGTTGGAACCGGAGTAGAAGAGCTTGCCGCTCGCCGTCAGGAAGATCGACGGGTAGGTCGGGAAGTAGCGGTCGGGGCCCTTGGCCCAGGTCCTGGCCTTCGGGTCGTAGATCTCGTTGTCGTTGCCGTTGAGGATCAGCCCGGTGTCGTCCAGGCCGGAGACGGTGATCACACGGCCGTCGCCCAGCCCGGTCAGGGTCGGGTACCACCGGGCGTGCGCCATGTCGGTGACCTGCTCGTAGAGCTCGGTGTCCGGGTTGAACTCGAAGGCGGAGCGGATGCCCTGGTAGTCCTGCTTGTCCAGGGTGAGCTTCTCGCTCTGCCCGTACAGGTTGTGGGCGTCGACGCCGGTCAGCCCCTTGATCCGGTACTGGGCGGGGGAGTTGCTCACGTAGTCCCGGCCCTCGCCGACCGCCTCGACGAACACGTGCTGCTCGCCGGCCGTGACCACGGTCTGCTTCCCGGCGCCGGTCTTGGTCGCGGCGGGGACGGTCACCTGGATGGTGCTGGCGTACTCCCGGCCGTTCGGGGCGACGAACAGGGTGCCCTTGGGGAAGGTGCGGTCGTGTTCCGGGCTCTCGTTGCGCACCCGCATCACGCCGGCCGCCCTCTTCACCGCGCCGTCCAGCTTCTCGTACCGCTGGGTGCCGCCGGCCACCAGCACCCGGCCGTCCGGGAGGGAGGCGTGGCCGCCGCAGAACATGTCGGCGGGGGTGGGTATCAGCTTGTAGGTGTTCCTCGCCGGGTCCCAGAGCAGGCTCTTGAAGGTGCCCGCGTTGAACTGCTTCTCGTCGTTGCCGGACCCGGCCACGATCAGCACCTTTCCGGTGCGCAGCAGGGTGGCGTGGACGGCGTTGACCCGGAACTCGGCGGGCAGCGACAGGGTCTGCCAGTGGCCGTACCGCGCCTTGTACTCGGGGCGGTTGATCACGTACTGGTGGTACTGGTCGCTGGCGAAGCCGAGGACGGCCGGGGCGTTCATCCCGGCGACGGTCAGCGCGACGGTGCTGCCGAGGGCGAAGCGCTTGGTGCGGCCGGTCTTGTGGATCTTCACGGTGGTGGTCCCCTCGGGAGGCGGGCGGGACTGGTACGGGGCGGGGCGGCTCAGCGGGTGGGCGTGCCGCTCTCTGCGCGGTCGGGCGCCGGGTCGTCGGACGCCGGGCCGGCGGGCCGGACGAGGCGGAGCGTGACCGTCGGGGTGTCCGGCGCGGCCGGGCGGAGGGTGAGGGCCGGGCGGCGCTTCTCCAGCAGCACCTTGGGCGCCGCGCCCGGGTCGCCGGTCACGGTCAGGGTGGCGGTGGGCCGGGTGCGCAGGCGGCGGACGGCGTCGCCGGCCGAGATCAGCAGCGGCAGCACGGTCAGGCCCAGGGCGATGCAGGCCCAGGTGCGCATCGCCACGTGGTCGTAGCCGGTGCGGAAGGACACGGCGACGGCGCCGCCGAACACCACCGCCCAGAACAGGTGGTAGCGGAAGGTGCCGAGCCGGTCGGCGCTGGCCTCCCGGCCCTTGGGCGTCACCACGAAGCCGCCGCGGCGGCGCACCAGTGTCTGGAGCAGTGAGGCCGCGTACACCGGGCCGCAGAGCGCCGACATCACCATGCCCGCGACCCCGGAGGAGCCGGCCGGCTCGTGCGGGCTCACGTTGTGCTTGCGGTTCCAGGTGTAGAGCAGGAGTTGGAGCGCGGCGGCGTCGCTGTAGAGCATCATCCAGAGCTCCGAGGAGACGTGCACACCCGAGGCGCCGAAGCCCAGGTAGAGCACGCTGGACACCCCGCCGAGCAGCCAGGTGAGCGCCGCCATCGGGTAGAAGCCCACCATCAGCGTGTAGTTGAGCAGTCGGCCGGGCGACAGCCGCCAGAGCACCCGCCAGTACTGGGTGAGCAGGGTCTCGTAGGTGCCGCGGCTCCACCGCAGTTGCTGGGTGAAGAAGTCGGTCCAGGAGGACGGGCCTTCGCCGACGGCGAGGACGTCCGGGGTGTACACGGACTTCCACTTCTCCCCGGTCTCCGGGTTCCGGTTGCGGTGGAACTCCAGACCGGTCGCCATGTCCTCCGTGACGGAGTCGTACAACCCGCCGATCGACCGGAGCGCGCGGATTCGGACGGCGTTGTTGGTGCCGACGAACATCGGTGCGCCGTAACGGTTTCCGGCGCGCTGGATGAGTGCGTGGAAGAGGTACTGCTGGCTCTCGGAGAATTTGGTGACGGCCGAACCCGAGCTGCGGTAGTTCCCGTACACCTGAGGTCCGACCACGAATGCCACGTCCGGATCGCGGAAGTAGCCGAGCATGCGCTCGCAGAAGTCGGGCAGCGGCACGTGGTCGGTGTCGACGGACACCCAGAAGTCGTAGTCGTCGCCGTGGGCCTGGAGCCAGGCGTTGTAGTTGCCGTGCTTCGACCGGGCGCGGAACCGCCCCTTCGGCCGGTTCCAGTGCGGCCGGCCGGAACGGGTGAAGTGGCGGACGCCCAGTTCGGCGCAGAGGGCGCGCATTGCAGGATCGTTTCCCTCGTCCAACAACCAGACGTCGTACGGTCCTTCGTGCCGGACGCCGCGCGCCGCCAGCAGCGTGGCCCGCACCATCTCCGGCGGCTCCTTGCCGGGCACACAGGTGGTGAGGAACGCGACCCGGGTGCCGGACTCCGGCGTCACCGGTATCGGGTCCCGGGCCACCAGGGTGGCGTGGGTGTTGGAGACCACGTTGACCAGCCGGAACAGCTCGACCACCGCGATGATGCCGATCATCACCTTGTCCCCGAGCAGCACCAGGACGTTGGTCTCGTCCTGGCGCTCCGGCCAGTGCTCCGGCAGCAGCAGCCAGACCAGCAGGATCGCCTCCACCAGGGGGGCCGCCACCAGCAGCAGGGCGGCCCGTAACCGGTGCGGATCGTGGCGCAGCAGGCTCCGGTACTGGACCCGGTACGGGGTGCTCGGCTGGGTGCCTGGCAGCGTACCTGCGGGCGGCCGCGCACCTGCTGGCGCCCGCGCGCCGTCCGGCTCCGGTCGGTACACGCCGGCCCCGAGCTCCCGGTCCTCGCCCGGATCCACGGCCGGGCCCGCCAGACGGCTGAAATGGCCGTAGTCGTACGGGGCTTCGGGCACCGGCTCGGTCCGCAGTGCGGCCTCGTCGAGCTGCCCGGCGCCCCGGCGATTTCGGCCCGATCGGCCCTCGCGGGTCGTTCCGGCGTGTTTCCGTCGCGCGGACGGGTCGGTCATGACGTGCTCCCCCCGGAGTTCTGCGGCTTGCTGTGCTCGGCGGTGCTCGCCTCGCCCCCGGAGCCGCCCGGGCAGAACGCGATACCGGGAATCCCGTACCGGGAACGCGGTACGTGGAGTGTGTGCGACCGGATCGGTTGTGGGCCGGCACGACGGCTTCGAATGCGGGATCCCGGTGCGCTGTCCAGCTTCCCCAGCGGGCGCGAGGGGATCCGTGGCTTGCTCAACTCTCCTGGAGCGTAACGCTGATCGCAACAGTTCCACACGACGATCGCGGCTCAGGCGTGAAGATGGTACGGTTCCCGGCCACGGTGGCTCGCGATGGTGCTAATGCAGCGGAATTCGGCCCGGCGGCGAGTGAACGACGCCGCGGCGGGTATGCGAACGGCCGGACCGCCGAGGGGAGTTGTTGCCCCAGGTGCGATCCGGCCGGGTGCGGAGGGCGGCCTGTCAGCCCGCCGCGCCGAGGAAGCTCTCCCAGCCGCCGGACGGCGCCTGGCCGACGTTGAGGGTGCGCAGCTTGCGCAGGGTCGACTGGTCCTGCACCTCCAGCCATTCGACCAGCTGCTTGAAGGAGACCAGCCGGACCTCGGGCTTGCCCGCGATCGCCTTGAGGGCCTCCTCGACGGCGTCCATGTAGATGCCGCCGTTCCACTGCTCGAAGTGGTTGCCGACGAAGAACGGCGCGCGGTTGCTGTTGTAGGCGCGGTCGAACCCGGCCAGGTAGGAGTTGGTCGCCTGGGTGCGCCAGTCGTTGTACTTGCCCGGGTCGCCCTTGGTGCTGCCGTTGGACTGGTTGGCCAGGATGTTGTAGTCCATCGACAGGACCTGGAAGGTGTGCCCGGGGAAGGGTATGGACTGGAGCGGGAAGTCCCAGATCTTGCCGTCCTGCACCTTCTGCGGCCATATCTGGAGCCCGCCGGAGGAGCTCGCGTCGTACTTCCAGCCCAGCTTCGCGATGGTCGGAAGCAGCGCCTTCTGGCCTTCCAGGCACGGGGTGCGGCCGCCTATGAGCTCCTTCTTATAGTCGAAGGGCAGCGGGTCGACGTCGGTGAAGCCGGTGTTGGTCCGCCACTGGGTGACGAAGGAGACCGCCTGGTCTATCTCGCTCTGCCAGTCGTCCGGGGTCCACATGTTGACCCCGTTCTTGTCCGGACGGCTGGAGCAGAAGTGCCCGTTGAAGTGGGTGCCTATCTCGTGCCCGGCGAGCCAGGCCTGGCTGACCAGCTTGAGGGTGCTCTTGACCGCGCCGTCCGACAGGTAGGGGATGTCGGAGGCGCCGACCGCGTGCTTCGGCGGGTGGTACAGCTGGGACTTGCCCTTGGGCAGGGCGTAGATGCCGGAGAGGAAGAAGGTCATGGTGGCCTTGTACTGCTCCGCCAGCTTGAGGAAGCGGGGGAACTGGCCGTCGTCGGTGCCGCCCGCGCCGTCCCAGGAGAAGACCACGAACTGCGGCGGGCGCTCGCCCGGCTTGAGCTTCTCGGGCTTGGGCTGGTTCGGCTGCGGACCGGTGTCCGCGGTGGATCCGTCGCCGATCGGGGCGCCCTTGGGCACCACCGCCTGGGTCGGGTCGGTGGTGCCGCTCTGGCCGGCGTTGGCGTTGCCGCCGGAGGAAGGTGAGGTGGAGTTCTGCCCCGAACCGGATCCGCCGCTGGAACAGGCCGAGACCGCGCCGAGGGCCGCGGTCGCAGCGGTTGCACTGAGCACCGTCCTGCGCGAGATGCTGGTCATGGTCTCCCCTGGCTGCCGATCGACCGGGGGTAAGGGCGGTCCGGGCCGCACCGGTCAAATCGGGCAATTGATGAATTTTCCGCCGTTAGCATGCCATGTCGCCGCAGCGGCTTCCAAGGTCGCCGGGCTCCGACGACAGTGAACACGCCGGGGGCGCCCGGCCGGGCTGCAGGGATTCGTCGTCTGTTGCGGTCCTGTGACGCTTCGCATCGCGTGCCGTCAGGGGAGTACGGTACCGCCGCCCCGCCGGGCCCGGTCAGAGTTCGTCGGCACTCGGTGCCGGACGCTCATCGGACACCACCGGTCGTTCCGGGGACCGCTCAGACCACGGCCAGCCGCCGGTGGCGGCGCACTATTCGCGCGATCGCGGTGCTGACGGCGGTGGCCGCCGCGCAGGAGACCGCCAGGCTCAGCCAGGCGGTGTTGAACCAGTGGCTGTTCAGCCAGCCCAGCGTCACGATGTACGCGGCCCAGACCAGTGCCGCCAGCGCCGACCAGTGCAGGAAGCGGTGCGGATGGTCGGGGGAGTGGCCGATGGCCAGGTCCAGGACGGTCCGCCCGGCCGGCACGAACCGCGCGATCACCACCATCGCGGCCGCCCCGGCGTGCGGGCGCTCGATCAGCGACTGTTGGACCCTGGCCACGCTGGCCGCCAGTTTCGGACGTTGGGCGAGCCGGCGTTGCAGCAGCGGGGCCCCGCGCCGGGCCAGGTGGAGCAGGAGGACGTCCCCCAGGAAGGAGGCCACCGCCACGCCCAGGCCGAGCAGCACCGGGGCGCCGTTGATCTGGGCCGTCTTGAGCACGGCCAGGATGACCAGCGTGCCGCTCGGGATGAAGGGGAGCAGCGCGTCGCCGAGTACGGCGAAGAGCGCAAGGGCGCAGATCCACGAGGATCCGATCGCCGCCACGAAGTTCAAGGCCTTACTCCCTCCACCACGCCGCCCTGGTGGAGCAGGTGGCTCTGAGGTCAACGCTAGCGCTTCGACTTTTCATGCCATGAAGCACCCCGGTGAGCCGGAGGTCACAGTGGGGGCCACGGCCTGCGGGGCCACTCGACGGCCCGGCGCCGACGGGCCGGCCTGAACGGACGAGGGCTGCGGCCGTGGCGGCGGTGGCGGAAACGGAACGAGCCCCCGGGGCGGGGTGCCGCACCGGGGGCTCGCAGCGATCGATCGGCGCTGGTCCAGCCCGACGACCTTGCTGACGGAACACGGACCCGCTCGGTGGTCCAGCTCCTGATCATCAGCCTGCCCGATGCCGGTGGCCGATCGCGAGCGTGCCGGCTGGCGACTTCCGACCCTGGCGGAAAGTCGCCATCCGTGTCGACCCGCTGGCGCTGAGTCATCCGAACGGTCGGTCGGGCGGCCGTCGAGGACGGGCCGAACCCGCCCCCGGGCGCGCTCGAATCTCATCCGAATCTCATCCGAACCGCACGCGAACCGCACCGACATCCGACGGTCGGTACGGGAACAGCGAGCCCCTGACCGTGGTTGACCCCGGTCGGCAGCGACCGCCGGGCCGTCCGAGACCCGCGGCCGCCGCCGACGGACGGCTCGGAGGAGAGCCGGACCACGACAGCGAGGAGGCGGACGGCATGACCACCGAGGACCAGCAGGAGCACGGAACCGGGCCCGCGGCCGACGAGGCGATCCGGGGCACCGCCCGCGGTACGGCCCCCGCTCCGCTCTCGATCCTCGACCTGGCCACCGTCGGCGTCGGCTACACACCCAGCGAGGCCCTGGCCGCCACCACCGAACTGGCCCGCCGCGCCGAGCAGTGGGGCTACCACCGCTTCTGGGTCGCCGAGCACCACGGCATGCCCGGAGTGGCCAGCTCCACCCCGGCCGTCCTGATCGCCCACCTCGGGGCCAACACCACCACGCTGCGCCTCGGTTCGGGCGGTGTCATGCTCCCCAACCACGCCCCGCTGGCCATCGCCGAACAGTTCGGCCTGCTGGAGGCCCTGCACCCCGGCCGGATCGACCTCGGACTCGGCCGCGCCCCCGGCACCGACCAGGCCACCGCCCGGGCACTGCGCCGCGGCGTCGCCGAGGGCGCGGACGACTTCCCGCTCCAGTTCTCCGAGCTGACCCACTTCCTCGACGGGGACTTCCCCGCCGGCCACCCGTACGAGCGGCTGACCGCCGTGCCCAAGGGTGAGGGCCGCCCGCCGGTCTGGCTGCTCGGCTCCTCCGGTTTCAGCGCCCAGCTGGCGGGCCGGCTCGGCCTCCCCTTCGCCTTCGCCCACCACTTCAGCAGCGCCAACACCGTTCCGGCCCTGGACCTGTACCGGACGTCCTTCCGCCCGTCCGCCGTGCTCGACGAGCCGTACGCGCTGATCGGCGTGAGCGCGGTCGCCGCCGAGGACGAGACCGCCGCCCGCCGCCTCGCCCGGTCCGCGGCGCTCGGCATGCTCCGGCTGCGGCGCGGCAACCCCGGCCCGATCCCCACCCCGGAGGAGGCGGAGGAGTACCCGTACAGCCCGGTCGAGGCGGACTTCGTCGACAACTGGCTGGACAACGTGGTGCTCGGCGACCCGGGCCAGGTCGCGGACGGCCTGGAGGCCCTGCGCAAGCGGACCGGCGTGGACGAGCTGATGGTCACCTCGCACATCCACGGCCACGAGGCCCGGCTCCGCTCCTACGGGCTGATCGCCGAGGCCTACGGCCTGACGGCGTCCGTCTGACGGCCGCTCGGGGCGGGGCGGCCCTCGCGGAGTATGGCCGCGACGAGTGCGGCCTCGCCCGGTCGGGCGAAGTACCAGCCCTGGGCGGTGTCACAGCCGGTGAGCCGGAGCCGCTCGGCCTGGGCGGCGCTCTCGATGCCCTCCGCGGTGACGGTCAGTCCGAGGGTGTGGGCCAGCTGCACCATCGCGCCGACGATCTGCTCGTCCGCGTCGCTGCGTCGGGAGCGGAGCTCGGGGACGGCCGACCGGTCGGCCGCGGTTGCTGCTGTGGCCGTCGTGGCCGTCGTGGCCGTCGTGGCCGCCGTCGTCGCCGTGGCGCTCAGCGCCGCGGCCGGGGCCGGGTCCCGGAAGCCCTCGATGAACGTCCCGTCGAGCTTCAGGACGTGCACCGGCAACCGGGACAGGTAGGCCAGGTTGGAGTAGCCGGTGCCGAAGTCGTCGATCGCGATCCGCACGCCCATGTCGGCGAGCGCCTGCAGGGCCTGCAACGGGCGGCCGCCGGGGCCGAGCAGGGCGCTCTCGGTGATCTCCAGTTGCAGCAGCCGGGCGGGCAGGCCGGTGCTCTCGAGGGCGCGGGCGACGTCGGCGACCACGTCGGAGTCCCAGATCTGGCGGGCCGCCAGGTTGACGCTCACGAAGGTCTCGGTGTCCGGGAACTCGGTGAGCCACTGTCGGGCCTGGCGGCAGGACTCCTCCAGCACCCACTTGCCGAGCGGCACGATGGCGCCGGACTCCTCGGCGAGCGGGATGAAGCGGTCGGGGGAGAGGGTTCCGTAGCGGGGGTGGCGCCAGCGGACGAGCGCCTCGGCGCCGCGCACCGTGCCGTCGGCCAGGCCGACCAGCGGCTGGTACTCGATGGTGAACTCGCCGCGCTCCAGGGCCGGCCGCAGCGCGGTGGCGAGGAGCTGACGGGTCAGCTGGTGGGCTCCGCGGTCCGGGTCGTAGAGGGTCCAGCGGGCGCGGCCGTCGGCCTTGGACCAGTAGAGGGTGGCGTCGGCGTCCTTGACCAGGTCGGTCGGGGTGGTCTCGTGCACCGACCGTTCGACGACGCCGACGCTGGCGGTGACCACCAGCCGGTGCCCGGCGACGTCGAAGGGACGTTCCAGCAGCTCAAGGATCCGCCCGGCCAGGGCGGTCAGCTGCTCGCTGCCGTCGCTGTCAGGGACCAGGACGGCGAACTCGTCGCCGCCCATCCGGGCCACCAGGTGGGTCTCCTGCCCGTCGGCGGCGGCGTTGTTGGCATCGTCGGCATCGTCGGCGGTGCGGGTGAGTCCGCGTCGGAGCCGGGCGGCGACGGCGATCAGCAGCTGGTCGCCGATGTGGTGGCCGAGGGTCTCGTTGATCGCCGCGAAGCCGTCGAGGTCCAGGTAGCAGACGCCCACCCGGCGCGCTTTCACCGCGGTGGCCTCGGCGACCGGCAGGCAGGCGGCGTCGAGCCGCTCGAAGAAGGAGGTCCGGTTGGGCAGCCGGGTCAGTGGATCGTGCAGGGCCTGGTACTCCAGGCGGTCGCCGAGCCGGCGCTGCTCGGTGAGGTCCTCGACCAGCGCGAGGGTGTAGAGCGGCTGCCCGGCGGGGTCCCGGATCAGCGAGACCGTCACCTTGCCCCAGACCGTGTGGCCCTCGCGGTGCCGGAGCTGCTTCTCCACGCGGAACCGTTCCCGCTCGCCGTGGACGAGCCCGTCGAAGAGCCGGTGCGGCAGGCCCTCCGGGTCGACGATCTCGTGCAGGTGGATGCGGGCCAACTCGCCGACGCCGCGGCCGATCAGGGCGGCGAAGGCGGGGTTGACCTCGATGATCCGGTCCTCGGAGTCGATCAGGGCCATGCCGATGACGGCGTCGCAGAAGGCCGCCCGGAAGCGGGACTCGCTGGCCTGCAGGGCCGCCAGCAGTCGGTCGGTCCCGCCGCCCGCGTGGTCGGCGCCGTCCGGGTCGCCCGGGTGCGCACCGTCGGCCAAGGGGGCCGAGCAGGTGGGGCAGAGCCGCACCTCCGGACCCTCCGGGTCCTCCAGGGTGACGCGGGCCGTGGTCGCGGTCGTGGTCGCGGTGGTGGCCACGGCCGGGGGAACGGGGACGCCGGAGGTGCCGGCGGCGAGCCCGACCGGATCGAGGACCGGCGAGGCGAGGAGGCGGTGGTGGGACGCGCGGTGATGTGACGATTCCTCGTGTCGCACGCCTGGGTGGTGTGCGTCGGCCCCCTCGTTCTGGCCCGGCACGGCATGCTCCCGTCCGCTGCTGACGCTTGACGATGGTCTGCCTGGCCGGTCGGGATCCCGGCGGCCGGCTCCGCACTCTGTCGGGGCCTCGGGGCCGGTCCGCTGCGGTGCGTCCGCCGTGGGGCGCTGCCGCGCGGGGACCCGGGTGGAGAACAGGGCGCTGCGGCCGATCATAGGCCGCGACGGCAACGCGCGGTGACCGCCGGCAGGGTGATTCGCCCCGTTTGCCATCAAGCGTGGTGGAACGTTCGGACGCCCCCGGTACACATCACCTGAGGTGTGCCGGGAGCGCGTGCGCCGCTGGCGCGCCCCCGGACGCTGGTTGCGCGCCGGGGGCGGGGCCGGAGTGCGCCCCCGGACGGGCCGGGGGCGCGGTCAGGCCAGCTTGGCGGTGAGGGTGATGGTGGTGCCGGTCAGGGCCTGGCTGACCGGGCAGTTGGCCTTGGCGTCCTCGGCGGCCTTCACGAAGCCGGCCTCGTCCAGTCCGGGGACCGCACCGGTGACGGTCAGGTGGATCCCGGTGATGCCGGTGCCGGGCTGGAAGGTGACGTCGGCCTGGGTGTCCAGCGTGGTGGGCGGGTTGCCGGCCTTGGTGAGGCCGTTGGAGAGGGCCATCGAGAAGCAGGCGGAGTGGGCGGCCGCGATGAGTTCCTCGGGGCTGGTCTTGCCGTTGGGCTCCTCGGCGCGGGCCGGCCAGGAGACGGGGTACTCGCCGATCCCGGAGGAGGCGAAGGTCACCTGCCCCTTGCCGTGCAGGAGGTCGCCCTCCCAGGCCGTGCGGGCGGTGCGGGTGGTTGCCACGATCGGTTCCTCCAGTGCTGAGGGACTGCTGAGTCGTCACTTCCGGTCATGCACGCACCAGACTACGGGCAGGCCCGCCGCGGAGCCGGGCGACGGGCGGCAGGGCCGCGGTCCTCCCGTGTTCCCGCCGGCGCCCGCTCCTGCCGTCCGGATGCTGGACGGTTCCCCGGACGGTGCCGGTCCGGCGCGAGAGCCCTGTTAGATTTGCCGGGGTCCGAGCCCGGCCGCCGTACGGTCGGGTGACCACCCAAGACACCGGGAGCCGCCCCGATGACGGACCAGCCCACGACCCCCGACGCCGGTGTGCCGGCGGGGATCGACGACGCGGTGCGGGCCGAGCTGACCAGCCTGCGCGAGAGCATCGACAACATCGATGCCGCGGTGGTCCACATGCTGGCCGAGCGCTTCAAGGCGACCCAGCGGGTCGGCCGCCTCAAGGCCGAGCACAAGCTGCCGCCGGCCGACCCGGCCCGGGAGCGGGACCAGATCAAGCGGCTGCGGGAGCTGGCCGCCGGGGCCAAGCTCGACCCGGTCTTCGCGGAGAAGTTCCTGAACTTCATCATCGCCGAGGTCATCAGGCACCACGAGGCCATCGCCCGCGCCTGACCTCCAGGACAGCGCTGCGGCGGCTCCGGCCGTGCTCCGAGCTGCCGCCGCGATGTCGGAGGCGGCTAGGGCCTGGCCTGATCCACAAGACACGCCCTAAGGCCCGGATTTCGTACGGCTCCCCGGTTGGCGTAGCGTGCAGGTTTCCCCAGCCGGAGAGGTGGAGCAGCGACGATGGCGGTGAACCTGCCCGAAACGCCGAGCGGAGCTCCCAGCGGATCCGCGGTACCAGCCGCCTGGGACGTCCAGGACGGGCCGCAGGCACAGTCCGCCCCGGCCGCGTCCGGTGGGCGCGCCGAGGCCCGCCGCCGGGCCGGGGGTTCGCGCGGTCGCAAGGCCCGCTGGGCGGGGCGCCGTCCCCGGCCGTGGTGGATCGAGATCCCGGCGATGGTGGCGGTCGGCCTGGTGGTCGCGCTGCTGATCAAGACCTGCCTGTTCCAGGTCTTCACCATCCCGTCCGGTTCGATGGAGAACACCCTGCGGGTCGGCGACCGGGTCGGCGTGAACAAGCTCGCGCCGCTGACCGGTTGGACGCCCGAGCCGGGGCAGCCGGTGGTGTTCAAGGACCCGGGGAACTGGCTGCCGCCGCAGCCGGTCGACACCAACCCGTTCACGAACGCCGTGAGCTCGGTGCTGAGCTTCGCCGGGCTGGTGCCGCCGAAGGACGACAACTACCTGGTCAAGCGGGTCATCGCGACCGGCGGCCAGACAGTGCAGTGCACGGGCACCACGCTGACCGTGGACGGCAGGAAGGTCGACGAGCCGTACCTCCACCCGGGCGACGACTCCTGTGCAGGGCTGGACTTCGGCCCGGTGAAGGTGCCCTCGGGCTACATCTGGGTCGAGGGCGACCACCGCAGTGACTCGGCGGACTCGCGCTGGCACCGGCAGGGGCCGGGGGGCGGCGCCGTGCCGGTGGGCAATGTGGTGGGCCCGGTGGCGGCCGTGGTGTGGCCGGTCAGTCACCTCGACTGGTTCGGCTGGACCGGCCGCTGACCCGGGACGCCGTCGCACCGGCCGTACCGGCGGCCCCCGCCTCCACCGTCGGCACTCCCACCGTCGCCGCCTCCAGCGGTTCCGCATCCGCCTTCTCCGCCGCCGGCCGGCTCGTCTGCGCGACGAAGGCGCCCGCCAGGACCAGCAGACCGCCCGCGACCTGCGGCAGCCCCAGGTGCTCGCCGAGCAGGACCCAGGCCAGCACGGTGGCGACCACCGCCTCCAGGTTGGCCACCACCCCGGCGATCGGCGGCGAGAGGTACCCGACGGAGATCACGCCGGTCAGGTAGGCGAGCACGGTCGCGACCAGCACCATCCAGGCGGCCGGGATCAGCGCGGGCAGGCTGTGCCCGTTCATCACCACGGATCCGCCCAGCAGGCCCCAGTCGGCCTGCCAGGGCCGGGTGAGGACGGTGAGCAGGACGGCGCCGATCAGCAGCCCGTACGCGCTGACGGCCAGCGGGTCGACCGGGCGCTCGCCCCGGCGACCGGCGTCGGCGAGCAGGAAGTAGCCGACCTGGCAGCAGGCCGCGCCGAGGGCGAACAGCACGCCCAGCGCGTCGAAGCTCAGGCCGTTCCAGACCTCCACCACGCAGGCCAGCCCGGCCACCGCGACGCCGGCGCCGACGGCCGCGCCCCGGCTGATCGGCTTGCGCTGGACGAACCTGACGTAGCCGATCAGCAGCGGCGGCCCGAGGTACTCGATGAGCAGGGCGACGCCGACCGGGATGCGGGAGATCGCGGCGAAGTAGCAGGCCTGGACGCCGGCCACGGCGAGCAGGCCGAAGCCGATCAGCAGGCCGGGGCGGCGCAGCACGGCGTCGCGGTGCCGGTAGGCGATCGGGAGGAGGGCGACGGCCGCCCCGGTGACCCGGAGCCACACCACGTGCAGGGGGGAGAGGCCGGCTTCGATCAGTGGCTTGGCCGCGGTGCCGGAGCCGCCGAAGGCGAAGGCGGAGACCAGCGCGAGGCCGAGGCCGAGGGTTCTGCCCGAAGGGAGGGTGGGCGAGGCCGTTGATCTGTGCACTGGCGCATTGTGACAGTCCTACCGATGTCTCGGTAAGGCGCCATATCGGCATTTGATCCTGGTCTGAACTGTCCGTAGAGGCGCGGTGACGAACGTCGGCCGGACCACCGACCCGAGGTCGGTGGTCCGGCCGAGGAGAGCGGACGGAGCGGGTGGTGCGGGCGGAGCGGGGAGGCGGTCAGCCCCCGGACCCTGCCGCCGCCCCGTTGGACACGTCCGTCCCGCCGGTGGGCTGGGTGGTCGGCTGAGCGGTGGGGTCGGTGGTCGGCTTGCTGGTCGGCGTCGGCTTGGGGGTCGGCCGAACGGTGGGCCGCGAGGTCGGCTGGGTGGTCGGCTGACCGGTCGGGGCGGTGGTCGGGCCGGTGCCCGAACCGCCGGAACCGGAGTCGCCACCCGAACCGGAGCCGGTGGAGCCGGTGCCCGAGCTGTCGCCCTGCTGGCTGCCCGCGCCGGTGCTCGGCGTGGCGCCGCCGGTCGACGGGGTGCCGCTCGGCGTGCTCGGGGCCGTCGGAACGTCGGTGGCGCCGGAGTCGCCGCCGTCCGCCGGGGTCGGGAAGTCGCTGACCGGCTGGCCCTTGAGCGCGGCCTTCATGTAGGCGGTCCAGATCTGGGTCGGGAACTGGCCGCCCGCCGCGCCGTTGATGCCGCCGACGCCGCTCAGGCTGACCTGGGCGCCGGTGCCCGGGTCCTGGCCGAACAGCGCCACCGAGGTGACCAGCTCGGGGGTGTAGCCGACGAACCAGACGGACTTCTGGTCGTCGGTGGTGCCGGTCTTGCCCGCCGCCGGGCGGCCCAGCGCCTGGGCCCGGAAGCCGGTGCCGCCCGGGTCGCTCACCACGCCCTGGAGCATCGAGGTGACCTGGTTGGCGGTGTCCGCGCTGATCGCCTGGGTGGTCTTGTGCGCCGGCAGCTGCACGGCCTCGCCGGCGCGGTCCACCGACTGCACCAGCCACGGGGTGATCTGCTTGCCGCCGTTGTCCAGGGTGGCGTACACGCCGGCCATGTCGAGCACGCTCGGGGTGGCCGCACCCAGCGGGATGGAGGGCACCGGGTCCAGGCCCGGGGTGTTGGCGGGCAGGCCCAGCGCGATGCCGGTGTCCTTGACCTTCTGCAGCCCGGTGTCCTGCGCGAGCTGGGCGAACACCGAGTTCACCGACTTGTCGATGGCCTGCTGCAGGGAGATCTGGCCGTAGCTGACGTCGCCCTCGTTCGGCGGCGCGTACGGGGTGCTCTTGCCGCCGCGGACCTTGCGGCCGCTGGTGCCGTCGTAGATCGTGCGCGGGGTGACCGTCCGGCCGTCCTGGGTCTTGGCGTTGTTCTCGAAGGCGGCGGCCAGCGCGATCGCCTTGAAGGTCGAACCGGCCTGGTAGTCGCGCCGGGTCGCGTTGTCCACGTAGTGCTTCACGTAGTCGACGCCGCCGTACAGGGCGACCACCGCGCCGGTCTTCGGGTCGACGGAGGCGGCGCCGGCCTGGGCGGCCGCGTCCTTCTTCCGCTTGTCCGGGTTCAGGGTGTCGTGCAGCTGCGCCTGGACGGAGTCCTGGAGGGCCTGCTGACGGGCCGGGTCGATGCTCAGCTTGATCGTGTAGCCGCCCTTGGCCAGCTCGGTCTCGCTGATGACGTTGTTCGAGGTCAGGTACTGGGTCGCCGCGTCCACCAGGTAGCCGGACTGGCCGGACAGGCCCGGGTTGGGCTGTGGGTCCTTGACGTCCGGGAAGGTGGTCTTCGCCCGCTCGTCGGCGCCGAGCCAGCCCTCCTTGACCATGCCGTCCATGACGTAGTTCCAGCGGTTGACGGCGTTCTGCTTGCCCGCCGGGGTCGCGGTGGCCACGTCGTAGGCGCTCGGGGCGTTCAGCAGGGTGGCCAGGTAGGCGCCCTGGGCCGCGTTGAGCGCGGAGGCGTCGACGCCGAAGTACGCCTGGGCGGCGGCCTGGATGCCGTAGGCGCCGCGGCCGTAGTAGGAGGTGTTCAGGTAGCCGGAGAGGACGTCGTCCTTGCTCATGGTGGCGTCCACCTTGATGGCGATGAAGAGCTCCTTCACCTTGCGGGTGATGGACTGCTTCTGGTCCAGGTACGTGTTCTTCACGTACTGCTGGGTGATGGTGGAGCCGCCCTGGGTGCCCTCGCCCTTGGCGGTGTTGAGGGCGGCCCGGACCAGGCCCTGCACGTTGACGGCGCCCTCGTTGTAGAAGTTGCGGTCCTCGGCGGCCAGCGCCGCGTGCTGGGCGGCGGGGGAGACCTTGTCCAGGCCGACGTTCTGCCGGTTGGTCTGGCCGGTGCGGGTGATCACCGAGCCGTCGGAGTAGAGCCAGGTGTTGCTCTGCGCGGTCGCTGCGGCGTGCGCGTCGGGCACCTTCACCAGCGCGATCCCCAGCGCGAACAGGCCGACGCCGAGCAGCAGCGCCGAGGCGAGGCCGAGCAGCGTCATCCGCCAGGTGGGTATCAGCCGGCGCCAGCCGGTGCGCTTGGGGCGGCGCGGCTTCTTGCCACCCGGGGTGGTGGTGGAGCGCTTGAGTCGCTTGACCGGCCGGAGGTCGATCGGCGACCGGCCGCTCTGGGCGTTTCGGAACAAGGCGCGGCCTTTCCTGCGGGCGGACCGGGCCAGCCTGCACAGACGGGGACATCGGCGGTTAGGGACCTTTGTCCCGATTCCGGTTTACTGCCCTGGACGAGCCGGGCGGGCCCCATGGCTCCACCGGAGCGGCAATCGAGACCGACATCACACATAAAACGGACATCAAGGGCCAAAAAATCGGGGAGCCCCTCGCTGCTGCGAGAGGCTCCCCAACTGTCTGTGCGCCGCCAGGGACTCGAACCCCGGACCCGCTGATTAAGAGTCAGCTGCTCTAACCAACTGAGCTAGCGGCGCCTGCTGACCTGGAAAACAATACACGGTCCCCGGGGGTGCCCTGCACCACGGTCGGTCCGCCGGGCGCCGCGGGTGACCGTTTCCTCCCGGTTGGGGCGGAGTTCGTGCCCGGTTAGGGTGGAAACGTGCCCAGCCCCCAGCCCGGACACCCCCGCCCCCGAACCCACCCGCGGCCCCCTTCCCGACGCCGCCGGCCGTCGGACCGGCGCGCACGGACCGCGGTCGCCGCGCTGCTGCTGCTCAGCGCGGTGGCGTACACGGCGTGGGTGCTGGAGGTGGTGCTCAGCACCGGGCTCGACCCGGTGCAGGCGTACATCAGCGAGCTCGCCGCCGAGGACCAGCCGCTGGGCGGCCTCTTCCGGGCCACCGACCTCGCCGCCGGGCTCTGCGTGCTCGCCGCCGCCGTCACCGCCCTCGCCACCGGGCAGGCCCGGAACGCCGTGGCACCCGGTCGACGTGCTTCGGCCCCTGGTCAGGACCCCGCGGGCCCTGGTCGGCACTCTGCGGACCCCGGCCGGAACCGCTGGGCGCTGGTCGGCTGGTCCGCCCTGGCACTGTTCGGCGCGGCCACCGCCGCCGACTCCCGGCTGCCGCTCAGCTGCGCCCCCACCAGCGACGAGATGTGCGCGGCCCGGGAGACCGCCGGACTGGTTCCCGCCACCCACACCGCCCACGCTGTCAGCAGCAGCCTCGCCATGCTGGGCGCGCTCACCGGACTGGTCGCGCTCACCGTCCTCGCCCGTCGCCACCACCGCTGGCCGGCGGTGCGCCGGTTCGGCCCCTGGCTGCTCGGCGCCGAACTGCTGGCCACCGGCTGGAGCCTCGGCGCGATCGCCGCCTTCCAGGCCGGTCGCGGCACCTGGGCGCTCGGTGCCGGGCAGCGGTTGCAGGTGCTGCTGGTCGCGCTCTGGCTGGCCGTCCTGGCCGTGGCCGTCGCCCGCTCGTCCGCCCCGCAGGTGCTGCCCGCTCCGGAGGACGCCCAGGACACTCCGGGCGCGCAGGCCGCCCCGGCGGCACCGCAGGCCGCCGACCGGAGGCCGGCGTGAGCGCGCCCGCCGCCAATGCCCGCTTCCTGCGCGTCGACGGCGTCCCGCTGCACGTCCGCACCGAGGGCAGCGGCCCGATCTGCCTGCTCACCGGCGGTCTCGGCAGCAGCTGGTTCGACTGGGACCTCGTCGTCCCGTTCCTCACCCCGTACCGCACGGTCATCCGCTTCGACCGGCCCGGTTACGGGCTCAGCGCCGCCGAGCCCGCCACCGGGCGGCGGCCCGCCCCGACGGTGGTCGGCGAGGCCGACCGGATCCGCGCGGTGCTGGACGGCCTGGGGCTGGGCGGGCCCTGCACGGTGGTCGGCCACTCGCTCGCGGGCTTCCACGTGGAGGCCTTCGCCCGGCTGCACCCCGAGCGGACCGCCGGGCTGGTCCTGGTCGACGGCAGCGTCGAAGCGGCGGCCCGCCCCTACCCGGCACCGGCCGTACGGGACCTCGCGGCCCGGGTGGTGGCGGGCGCGGCGACCGCCCTCGCCGTGCCGTACCTGCTCGGCCCGACCGCCCGCCGGGTGACCGCCCGGCTGTCCACCGTCCGCCGGGAGGACCTGGCCCCGCCCCTGCTGGTCCGGCACTGCTACCGCACCGGACGGGCCCTGCGCGCGCTGCTCCGGGAGAACGGGCGCTACCTCGACATGGCCGCCGAGCTGGACGCGCTGCGCCGGGCCCGGCCGCTGCCCGAGGACCTGCCGATCACCGTGCTGGCCGCCGACGACGGCTGCCGGACCAGCCGGACCGAGTCCTGGCTGGCCGACCAGCGGGAGCTCGCGACGCTGCTCGGGGCGGACTTCCGAACCACGGCGCCGGCCGGGCACCTGGTGATGTTCGACCGTCCGGACGCGGTGGCCTCCGCCGTCCTCGACACCGGCTGACGGCCCCGGACGGCCCCGGACGGAAGGTGTCCCGAGGGCCGAAAACGCCGGAAACGCCGGAAACGCCGAAAAAGCCGGAAGGCCCTTCGCTCTCGCGAAGGGCCTTCCGGCTGTCTGTGCGCCGCCAGGGACTCGAACCCCGGACCCGCTGATTAAGAGTCAGCTGCTCTAACCAACTGAGCTAGCGGCGCCTGCTGACGTGGAAGACAGTACACGTCGGCAGCCCGTTCCGCCGAATCGTAATCGCGTGGCCACCGGGAGTTAGGACTGTGTCGTCACCCCGGGTGATGGCAGGCAGCCCGGTGGTCGCCCTCCGTCTCGGGCCCGGCCCCCGCCCGGTCGCCGTCCAGGGTCGGCCGCTCCTGCTCGCAGCGCGTTCGGGCCGTGGCGTCCGCGAGCCCGGCGTAGAGCGGGCAGCGGGTGCGGAACGGGCAGCCGGCGCGGCGCTCGGTGGGGGAGGGCGGGTCGCCGGCCAGCAGGATGCGGTCGCGGGCGCGTTCGGCGGCGGGGTCGGGCAGCGGCACGGCGGAGAGCAGCGCCCGGGTGTACGGGTGCCGGGGCCGTTCGAAGACGGCGGAGACCGGGCCCTGCTCGACCGTCCGGCCGAGGTACATCACGCTGACCCGGTCGGCGAGGTGCCGGATCACCGAGAGGTCGTGCGAGACGAACAGGTAGGACAGCCCGAGTTCGGCCCTGAGCGACTGGAGCAGGTTGAGCACCCCGGCCTGGATCGAGACGTCCAGGGCGGAGACCGGTTCGTCCAGTACCAGCAGCTTGGGCCGGACGGAGAGGGCCCGGGCGATGGAGATCCGCTGGCGCTGCCCGCCGGAGAACTGGTGCGGGTAGCGGACCGCGTGCTCCGGGTCGAGCCCGACCTGGCGGAGCAGCTCGGGCACCCGGCGGGCGATCTCCTCGCGCGGGGCGTGCTGGGCGCGCAGCGGCTCGGCGACGATGTCGCCGACCGGCATCCGGGGGTCGAGGCTGGCCATCGGGTCCTGGAAGACGATCTGCAGTTCGGAGCGGAGCCGCTGGGCCTCGGCCCGGGTGAGCCGGGCGGTGTCGTGGCCGAGCAGTTCGATCCGGCCGGTCTCCGGGGCACTCAGGCTCAGCAGTTCGAACAGCGTGGTGGACTTGCCGGAGCCGGACTCCCCGACCAGGCCGAGGGTCTCGCCCTGGCGCAGGTCCAGGTCGACGCCGTCCACCGCGTAGACCTCGCCGACCTTCCGCTTGAACACCGTGCCCTTGAGCAGCGGGAAGGTCTTCCCCAGCCCGCTCACCGAGAGCACCTGCGGCCGGGTCGAGCGGTCCCCGGCGGCGGGCCCCGGGGGCAGCTCCGGCACCGGGTACACCTCGCTCGGGGCGGGTCGCCGTTCGGCCAGCTCCGCCGAGCGCACGCAGGCCGCCCGGTGCCCGTCGTCCCCGCTCAACGCGGGCTCCGCCGTCGAGCAGCGCTCCTCCGCGAGCGGGCAGCGCGCGGCGAACGGGCAGCCGGGCGGCAGTTCGGCCATCGGCGCCGGGGTGCCGGGGATCGGCACCAGCGGGCCGCCGCGCCCGTCCAGCCGGGGCAGCGCGCCGATCAGCCCGAGGGTGTACGGGTGGCGCGGGGCCGCGAACAGCTCGTCCACCCCGGCGGTCTCGACCACCCGGCCCGCGTACATCACGGCGACCCGGTCGGCCGCCCCCGCGATCACCCCGAGGTCGTGGCTGACCAGTACGAGCGCCGCGCCGGTCTCCTCCCGGGCGGTGCGCAGCACGTCGAGCACCTGGGCCTGGATGGTGACGTCCAGTGCGGTGGTGGGTTCGTCGGCGAGCAGGATGTCGGGCTGGTTGGCGATGGCCATGGCGATCATGGCGCGCTGGCGCATGCCGCCGGAGAACTCATGGGGGAAGCTGTCCAGGGCCCGGTCGGGCGCCGGGATGCCGACCAGGTCGAGGAGTTCGGCGGCCCGGCGGCGGGCGGTGGCCCGGTCGACCGGCTGGTGGATCCGGACGGCCTCGGCGATCTGGTCGCCGATCCGGTAGACCGGGGTGAAGGCGGACAGCGGGTCCTGGAAGACCATGGCGACCCGGCGGCCGCGGATCGCGGCGAGTTCCCTGCCGGGCAGGCCGACCAGTTCCCGGCCGTCCAGCCGCACCGAGCCGTCGATCCGGGCGGTGCCCGGCAGCAGCCCGAGCACGGACAGCGCGGTGACGGACTTCCCGGAGCCGGACTCGCCGACGATGCCGAGGGTCTCGCCGCGGTGCAGGGTGAGGTCCACCCCGCGTACGGCGGGCACCGGTCCGTGCGGTCCGGCGAAGTCCACCCGCAGGTCCCGGACGGCGAGCAGCGGGGTCTCGACGGCGGTGCTCACTTCTGCTTCCTCCGAAGGCGGCGGGTGCGGCGCGGTGCGCCCCCGGCGGTGGGGTCGAGGGCGTCGCGCAGCCCGTCCCCGACCAGGTTGACGGCGAGCACGAACAGCACCAGCAGCCCGGCCGCGAAGTAGAACATCCACGGGAACACCGGGGCCTCGCTGGTTCCGGCGGCGAGCAGGGTGCCGAGCGAGACGTCCGGCGCCTTGACCCCGAAGCCGAAGTAGGAGAGCGCGGTCTCGCTCATCACCGCGCCGCCGACGGCGATGGTGGCGTCGATGATGAGGAAGGAGGCGACGTTCGGCAGGATGTGCCGGCTGATGATCCGCAGCGGCCGCACTCCCATGAACCGTGCGGCGCGCACGAATTCGCGCTCGCGCAGGGAGAGAGTCATCGAGCGGACCACCCGGGCGGTGATCATCCAGTTGAACAGGGCGAGCAGCAGCACGAAGGCGATCCAGCCGGCGCTCTTCAGCCGGGACGAGACGATGGTGATGATCAGGAAGCTGGGGAAGACCAGCAGGAGGTCGACCAGGAACATCAGGGCCCGGTCGGTCCAGCCGCCGAAGTAGCCGGCGCAGGCGCCGACCAGCGAGGCCAGCACGGTGGAGAACAGGGCCACCAGCAGGCCGATGATCAGCGACTTCTGCAGCCCGCGGACGGTCTGGGCGAACACGTCCTGGCCGACCCCGTTGGTGCCGAACCAGTGCTCGGCGGACGGGGGTTGGTGCAGCGCGGTGAAGTCGGGGGCGGCGTAGTCCCAGGGCGTCAGGTACGGGCCGCCGAAGGCGAGTGCGAACAGCAGCAGGACGACGACGGCTCCGGCCACGGCGCTGCGGGCGGCGAGCAGCCGGGCCAGGACGAGGCGGCCGCGGCCGGTCCCCCGGGCGGGGACGGGCCCGGGCGGCTCGACGGGGCCGGCGGAGCCGACGGGGCCGGAAGGCTCGACGGGTTCCACGGAGAGGGCGGTCATCTCGGTCTCCCTCCGGTCAGGACCGCACGCGCGGGTCGAGGGCGGCGTGCAGGGTGTCGGCCAGGAAGCCGGAGGCGAGCACGACGACGGCGGTGAACAGGTTGATCGCCACCACGGAGTTGACGTCCTGTTCGTTGATCGACTGGATCAGCCACTCGCCCATGCCGTGCCAGCCGAAGATGGTCTCGGTGAAGATCGCGCCGGTGAAGATGCCCAGGAAGCTGTAGGCGAACATCGTCGACATCGGGATCACGGCGGTGCGCAGCCCGTGCTTGAGCAGGGCCCGGCGCCGGGTGAGGCCCTTGGCCTCGGCGGTGCGCAGGTAGTCGGAGCCGAGCACGTCGAGCATGGTGCCGCGCTGGTAGCGGCTGTAGGTGGCGAGGCCGCCGAGGGCGAGCGAGACGGTGGGCAGCAGCAGGTGCAGGGCCCAGTCGGCGAGGTGGGCGCCGAGCCCGCCGGCCAGCCCGGGGGTCTCGTAGCCGGTGAACGGGACGACCTCGTGGCCGGCCGCGTCCTTGGCGGCGATCGCGCCGTTCTTGAGGAAGAGCGCGACCAGGAAGACCGGGGTGGAGAGCAGCACGAAGGACACCACGGTGAGCAGCCGGTCCGAGATCCGGTACTGGCGTACGGCGCTCCAGGCCCCGGCGGCGACACCGAGGACGGTGCCGAGCAGGCTGCCGAGCAGCAGCAGTCGCAGCGAGACCCAGACCCGGCGGCCGAAGTCGTCGGTGACCGGGGTGTCGTGGATGGTCCGGCCGAGGTCGCCGTGGAGCAGCCCGCCGGCCCAGTGGCCGAAGCGTTCGACGACCGGGGTGTGGTCGTTCAGGTTGAGCGCGGTGAGCTGGCGTTCGACCGAGGCGGCGGACGGGCGCGGCACCTTGGCGTCGAAGTAGGTGCGCGGCTGCAGGGCGCTCGCGGATATCGCGTAGGCCAGGAACACGGCGGCGATCAGCAGCGCCGCGTAGTAGCTCAGCCGCTTCGACAGGTAGCGGAGCATCAGCGGCCGCCCGGGGTGGGGGCGGCGGCGACGCGTCTGGTGGGCATCGGCGGGTGGCCTTCGGTCGGGGCCCGGTCAGGGCCTCAGCTGGCAGGGGGAGCACGGCAGTTGGCGAACGCGCAGGTCGCAGTGTTGCACCGGGGTACGGCCGTGATGTTGCGGCGGGATTGCCCCGTGTGACTTTTTGATCAGGCGTCCGCTCCTCCCCCTGGTGGCGGATCTGATCCGCTGTTACGTTCCTCTGGCTCGGTGCCGGATTGAGTGCCCATGCTCAAGCCCGGTCATGCCTCGTACGGCCCAACTCGTGTCACGAACCGGACCCGTGGCGCGCGCCCGACGCCTGCCATCGACCCCAGGGGGACCCTCATGGACGCTTCCAGCACGGCCCGTCGCCTCGGCCGGACGGCCGTTCTCGCCGTCGCCGTCGCGCTGGCGGTCACCGCGTGCACCTCGGGCGGGGGCGGCTCGGCCGACAACGTGGCCAAGAGCGAGCCGCCGAGACAGGACTCCCAGGACATCAACGCCAAGCCGCTGGACCAGATCAAGGACGGCGGCGAGGTGCGCTTCCAGCTGGACCAGTGGATCACCCAGTGGAACCCGCTCCAGGTGGACGGCGGTGCGTACACCGACACGGTGAACCTCATCCGCGCCGTGGAGCCGACCCTGTTCGGCACCGACGCCTCCGGCACCTTCCAGCCGAACCCGAACTACCTGGTGGAGGCCAAGGTCACCTCGACCTCGCCGCAGGTGGTGACCTACAAGCTGAACCCCAAGGCCAAGTGGTCGGACGGCAAGCCGCTCAGCTACCTGGACTTCAAGGCGGACTGGCAGACCAGCAACGGCAAGGACCCGGCGTACAACATCGCCGACCCGTCCGGCTACGAGCTGATCTCCGCGGTCGAGCAGGGCGCGGACCCGACCGAGGTGAAGGTCACCTTCGCCCAGCCGTACGCGGACTGGCAGAACCTGTTCCGCCCGCTGATCCCGGCGGCCGCCATCTCGACCCCGGACGACTTCAACAAGGGCTGGGTGGAGAAGATCCCGGTCACCGCGGGCGCGTTCAAGATCGGGACGGCGGACAAGACCGCGCAGACCCTCAGCCTGGTCCCGGACCCGGCCTGGTGGGGGACCAAGCCCAAGCTGGACAAGATCACCTTCCGGGTGATGGACAAGTCGGCGAGCATCCAGGCCTACCTCAACAACGAGATCGACCTCGCCTCGGCCAGCACCGCCGCCGCGTACGGGCAGCTCAAGAACGCCAAGGACACCGTGATCCGCTCCGCCAGCCCGTGGGACGAGGTGCACATCTCCTTCGGCGGCAACGGCGCCCTGGCGGACCAGAAGGTCCGGCAGGCGCTCGGCAGGGCGCTCGACCGCTCGGCGCTGATCAAGATCGCCAACAACGGGGTGCCGGTCGAGTTCAAGCCGCTCGGCAACCACATCATCATGCCCAACCAGGCCGGCTACCAGGACAACTCCGGCGACTGGGCCAAGTTCGACCTGGCCGCCGCCAAGAAGGGGCTGGACGAGGCCGGTTGGAAGGAGACCGGCAGCGGTCAACCGCGGACCAAGGACGGGAAGCCGCTGGAACTGCACTGGGTGCTCAGCGACGGTACCGCGCAGGCGCAGCTCGACCTCGCCACCGCGGCGGCGGCGATGTGGCAGGCGGCCGGGGTCAAGGTCGACCTGGACAAGGTGGCCGCCAACGACTTCTTCTCCAAGTACGTGACCCCGGGCAAGTTCGACCTGGCGAGCTGGCGCAACACCGACTCCTTCCCGAACTCCAAGAGCCTGACCAACTTCCGCCTGCCGGTGGGCGACAACTCCTTCCAGAACCCGTCCCGCCTGGGCAGCCAGGAGATCGACGACCTGCTGAAGAAGGCGGCCGGGACGGTCGACCCGGTGGAGGCCGCGAAGCTCTACAACCAGGCGGACGCGAAGATCTGGGAGCTCGGCCACACCGTCGAGCTCTACCAGCGGCCCGCCGTGGTGGCGACCCGCAAGGGACTCGCCAACTACGGGGCCTTCGGCCTCGCCCAGGAGGACTACACCAAGGTCGGCTGGGAGAAGTGACCCCGGCCGCCGCGGCGGCGCGGGCGACCGCACGGCAGGCGCTGGCGAGCAGCGCGGTGATCACGAGGCCGGTGGTGCGGACACGGGTGGGTCGGCTTCGCCGCCCCCGCTGTCCTGCCACCGGCCTTGACCTTCCGCGTTGCCCGCAGGCCACCCGTGTCGTGGGGCCCCGCGAGGGGCCCGTGCTCGCTTCCAACCGGGGACGAATCTAGCGGGGCCGCCGGGCCGGTCGCGGCGCAGCGCGCGGGGCGCGCCCGGAAACCCGCCGTGCTGTCACCCAGTTCGCGCACCGGAGCGTCAACTCTCGCTGACGGCAAGGAGAAAAGGGGTATACCGGGGCATCGCGCCCGGGTTCGAACGGAGTTGCCGCACCGGCGCACGCGCCCGCGCCGGTGCGTGCGTCGGACCCCGGCCACTGCCAGGATGCGCGGGACGGCGGGCCCAGCCGGGCCGCCTCCGCCCCGCCCCGACCCCCGGAGCAGCACCGATGGCCAGTGACCACGCCGCCGAGGCACCCCGAGCCCCGCACGTCGACCCGCCCCCGGTGCGCCGGATGGTCCCGCGCGACCGCGCCGAGCCGCACCGGGTCGCCACCCCGCTGGAACTCTTCTTCGACCTCTGCTTCGTGGTCGCGGTCGGCCAGGCCGGTCGCGAACTCGCCCACTCCCTCGCCGCCGGGCACTACGGTGAGGGCCTGCGCGGCTACGTGATCGCCTTCTTCGCGATCTGGTGGGCCTGGATGAACTTCACCTGGTTCGCCTCCGCGTACGACTGCGACGACGTGCCGTACCGGGTCACCACCCTGGTGCAGATCGCCGGCGTGCTGATCCTGGCCGCCGGGGTGCCGAGGATCTTCGAGACCCAGGACCTGACGCTGGGGATCACCGGCTACGTGGTGATGCGCCTGGCCATGGTCAGCCAGTGGCTGCGCGCGGCGGCCGGGGAGCAGGGCGAGGCGCGCACGGTCGCGCTGCGCTACGCGGCGGGGATCGCGCTCTGCCAGGCCGCCTGGGTGGTGGTGCTGTTCCTGCCGGACGCCGCCCGGCCGGTGATCATCCCGATCGGCGTGCTGTGCGAGCTCGCCGTGCCGGTGGTCGCCGAACGGCGGGCGCAGACCTCCTGGCACCCGCACCACATCGCCGAGCGGTACGGGCTGTTCACCCTGATCGTGCTCGGCGAGACGGTGGCCGCCGCGACCGTGGCGGTGCAGTCGGCGGTGGACGAGCACGAGGGGCTGGGCCGGCTGGTGCCGGTGGCGGTCGGCGGGCTGCTGATCTGCTTCGCGGCCTGGTGGATCTACTTCGCCCGGCCGGTCCACGACCACCTGCGCTCCAACCGGCAGGCCTTCGCCTGGGGTTACGGGCACTACCTGGTGTTCGGCTCGGCGGCGGCGATCGGTGCCGGACTGGAGGTGGCGGTGGAGTCGGCCGCGCACAAGGCGGAGATCTCCGAGACGGCCGCCACCGCGACGGTCACCGTGCCGACCGCCGTCTACCTGGCCACCGTCTGGTACCTGCACTCCCGGCACACCAAGCGCGGGCTGGTCGCCCAGTCGATGGCGCCGCTCGCGGCGGTGCTGGTGCTGGCCTGCACCGCGTTCGGCGGCTCGGGGGTGCTGGCGGCGGGCCTGGTGTGCGCGCTGATGGTCGCGGTGGGGGTGCTGATCCACAGCCGGGAGAGCCGGGTGGAGGGCGTGCGTTAGGGCGTGTCTGACAATTCGCGTCGGATCAGCGCGCGGCGTTGGGGTGCGTGCATCGCAAGGCGGAGGAGGGAGTCCATGCGGAGCATCGGCGACTGACGACAACGCGGCGAGGTGCGTGCCCCGGCGTCGCGCGCCCGGCGGGAATTGTCAGACACGCCCTAGACGCGTTCCAGCAGTACCGGCTCGTGCCGGGCCAGCCAGTCCAGGTAGGCCGGGTTGACCTTGGCCAGATCCAGGTAGGCGGCGCGGAGTTCGCCGTAGAGCGCGTCCAGGGCGGGCTGGCTGAGCACCCGGGGGCGCCAGGTGAACAGCAGCCGGACGGCCAGCGGGTCCCCGTGCACCGGGCGGACCACCGTGCCGGGCCCGGGCAGCGAGGTCGGCTGGCAGGGGCGGACGGCCTCGCCGGAGGCGACCAGCTCGGCGGCGGTGGTGTTGTCCCGCACCTGCACCACCCGGGGGTTGAGCCCGGCCTCGCTGAACACCCGCCGCATCGCGGCGTACTCGTGGTCGGCGGTCGGGTCGACCATCCAGGTGTCCTCGGCGAGGTCGGCGAGGTGGACCACCGGCCGGGCGGCGGCCGGGTGCCCGGCGGCGAGCGCGACGAACTGCGGCTCGCGGGCCATCAGCACCCGGTGCTCGGCGTCCGGCGGGACCCGCAGCGGGAAGCCCTCGCTCTCGTACACGAAGGCCACGTCCAGTTGGTCGGAGGCGACCATCCGCAGCAGCGCGCTGGCGGAGATGTCGACGTGGATGGTGGTGTCGGTGTCCGGCAGCCGCTCGTGCACCCGGCGCAGCCAGGCGGCGACGGCCCGGCTGCCGACGCTGCCGATCCGCAGCCGCCGCTGCCGGCCGGGCCCCGCGGTGTCGCGGGCCTCCTGCCGGGCGGCGGCGACCAGGGCGGCCATCTCGCTGATCACCGGCCGGGCCCGGGACAGCACCGAGTGGCCGAGTGCGGTGGGCCGGCTGCCGGTCTGCTCGCGGGTGAACAGGGTTCCGCCGATGGCCCGTTCGATGCGGTGCAGCTGGGTGGTGAGGGAGGGCTGGGTCATGCCGAGCTGGAGCGCGGCCTTGCGGAGGCTGCCGGTGTCGGCGATCGCGCACAGCACCCGGAGGTGTCTCACGTCGAGCTCCACGACGGGAGCATAGACGTCACCGAGCCACATCGCCAAGGACATGACAGGGAATCAAGCGCGCACCGACGGACCGCACGGCGGATCCCCACCGGTGCGCCGCACCGGTATGCGGCCGGACTATCGCCGGTTGACATCATCCGCGACGGGCCCGGACGGGTCGAAGCTCGGGGACACCGCACCGCCCCGGCGCCGACCGGGACGGCCCCCACCGCGCGCCGCCGCCGCACGGCCGGCCCCCACCGGCCCCGGCGGGCCGGCGCGCCGCGCGAATCCGGAGTCCCGCATGAAGCGATCCCTGCTGTCCACGACCCTGGGCCTGGCCCTCGCCGGTGTCCTGGCGCTGCCCGCCACCGCCGTCGCCGCGCCCGCCACCGCCGCGCCCGCCGCGCCGGCCGTCCACGGCCACAGCTCGTCGAGGTACGCCGGTTCGGCCCAGGAGGCTGCGAACAACCAGGCCTTCTTCCGGGCCGTGCTGGCCTCGGTGCAGGCCAAGCGGGCCGCCGACCCCGGCCTGACCACCGTCACCGTCACCTACGACGCCTCCAACGCACCCTCCTTCGCCGGCGACATCGCCAACGCCGCGCAGATCTGGAACAGCTCCGTGCACAACGTCCGGCTCCAGGAGGCGAGCGGCGGCACCGGCGACTTCTCGTACAACGAGGGCGACGACCCGAACGGCTCGTACGCCAGCACCGACGGACACGGACACGGCTACATCTTCATCGACCACCAGCAGGCCCAGCAGTACTACTCGCTCCGGATCGTCGCCCACGAGACGGGGCACGTGCTCGGCCTGCCCGACGACTACTCCGGTCCGTGCAGTGAACTGATGTCGGGCCACGGCCCCGGTACGTCCTGCACCAACGCGCACCCCGACGCCAACGAGAGCGCCCAGGTCGACTCGCTCTGGGCGGACGGCGTGGCGGCGGCCAACTGACCTGCCCAGCAGGTGAGTCGGGTGCGGCGGCCCGCCCGGCCGGAAACGGGCGGCCCGCCGCATGGGTACTTCCCCGCCCCGGAGCCTAGCCGCCCCCGGAACGGAATGCCAGGGGCATGGCTAGGTCAAGACGAGGAAAAGACGGCCGGAATCCGGTAGGAGCCAGGGGTATTGGGCCGGGCTATCGGTGGTTGACATCATCCGCCGGGCCGCCGGGCTGCCCGAAGCTCTGGGGACACCCGGTCGCCAGGTGCCCCCCGAGCCGGCCCCCAACCCGGCTGCGGCACCCGGGACCGGACCCCCCACGTCCAGGACCCCTTCAGGAGCCCCCACATGAAGCGATCCGTGCTGTCCGCGACCCTCGGCCTCGCCCTCGCGGCGGGTCTCGCCGTGCTGCCCACCACCGCGGCCGCCGCCGCCCCGGCCGCCCCGGCCGTCCAGGGCTACACCGCGTCGACGTACGCCGGTTCGGCCCAGGAAGCGGCCGACAACCAGGCGTTCTTCCAGGCCGTGATGGCCTCCGCCAAGGCCAAGCAGGCCGCGAACCCGGGCCTGGCCACCGTCGTGGTCACCTACGACGCCAGCTCCGCGCCGTCCTTCCGCAACCAGATCGCCAGCGCCGCGCAGATCTGGAACAGCTCGGTCAGCAACGTCCAGCTGCGGGCCGGTTCGGCCGCCGACTTCAGCTACTACGAGGGCAACGACAGCCGCGGCTCCTACGCCAGCACCGACGGGCACGGGCGCGGCTACGTCTTCCTCGACTACCAGCAGAACCGGCAGTACAACTCGGTCCGGGTGACGGCGCACGAGACCGGGCACGTGCTCGGGCTGCCGGACCACTACTCCGGCCCGTGCAGCGAGCTGATGTCGGGCGGCGGCCCCGGCGCCTCCTGCACCAACCCGTACCCGAACGGCACCGAGCGCAGCCGGGTCAACTCGCTCTGGGCGCGCGGCTGACGCCACCCGTGAGCGCCCCGGCCCGGCCGCGTCCGCAGCGGCCGGGCCGGGGCGCCGCCGCGGGCGGGTGCGGCCGCACTGTCGGTACGGCGTGCGAGCATGCGGGCGAGACCCGTCCGCCCGCGATCCGAGAGGCGCCACCGCCATGCCCCGTTCCGTCCCCGAGCAGCTCGCCGACCTCCCGTACGCCGAGCTGCTGCACCCGCACACCGGCCCGCTGCGCCGCGACGAGCGGTACGACACCGCGCACTTCGACGGCGGTCAGCGCACCGACGAGTCGGGCGCCGGGGCGGCCTTCCTGGAGTGCGCCTTCACCGGGGTCGCGCTCAGCGGGGTCAAGCTGCGCCAGGCCCGGTTCAACGAGGTCTGGGTGCAGGCCGGCCGCTGGGTGGCCTGCGACCTGAGCGACACCGAGTGGCAGGACAGCTCCTTCGTCGGCGGGGTGCTGGCCGGGATCGCCGGGCACGGCTCGGCGCTGCGCCGGGTGGTGTTCCGCGGCTGCAAGCTGGAGGCGGTCAACCTGCGCGCGGCCGTGCTGCGGGACGTGGTGTTCGAGGACTGCCTGCTGCGCGACGTGGACTTCGGCGACGCGAAGCTGACCGGGGTGTCCTTCCCCGGCTCGACGCTGGAGGAGGTGCGGCTGCGCGGGGCCGTGCTGAGCAAGGTGGACCTGCGCGGGGCCGCCCGGCTCGGGCTGGCGGACGGCCACCGGGGGCTGCGCGGGGCGGTCATCAGCTCGCCCCAACTGCTGGAGCTGGCGCCGCAGTTCGCCCAGGCGCTGGGCATCGAGGTGAAGGACCGCTGACCGGACTCGAATCCTCCCTGTCGGATCAGCCTGACGTTCAGCCCGGTGTCGCTCGGTGACCCCCGGGCGAACAGTCCGACAAACCTGCTGCGCGCATCTGGTGGCCCGCTCCGGTGGCGGTGGAGACTGCTCCGCGATCGATGGCCGCGAGTTGTGTACACAACATCGCCAGTGAAGGGACGGACCGGACTGATGGCCGAGTTGAGTCGTAGAAAGTTCGTCACGCTGTCCGGCGCCGCCGCGGCCGGCCTCGCGGTGGCCGGCGCCGGCGCCGGCGCCGGAGCCGAGGACGCCGCGGCCGCCTCCAGCACCACGCTCAGCACCACCGGCACCATCACCGACGTGCAGCACGTGGTGATCCTGATGCAGGAGAACCGCAGCTTCGACCACTACTTCGGCACCCTCAAGGGCGTCCGCGGCTTCGCCGACCGGGCCGCCATCCAGATCTCCGGCGGCTACAGCGTCTTCAACCAGCCGAACGGGCTGTTCGCCCGCCAGTACCCGTGGGCCTTCAACCCCTCGGGCGCCAGTGGCTCCCCGGAGACCCAGGCGCAGTGCAACGGCGACCTCTCGCACGCCTGGTCCGACCAGCACAAGGCCTGGAACGGCGGCAAGATGGACTCCTGGGTGTCCGCCAAGGGCACCGTCCGCACTCTCGGCCACCTGCAGCGCGGCGACATCCCGTTCCACTACGCGCTGGCCGACAACTGGACCATCTGCGACGCCTACCACTGCTCGGTGCTGAGCGCGACCGGCCCCAACCGCACCTACCACTGGAGCGGCACGATCGACCCGGCCGGCACCGCCGGCGGCCCCGCCTACGACGGCGGCTCCGAGTCCAACCTGCGCTGGCAGACCTACGCCGAGGCGCTGGAGGCCGCCGGCGTCAGCTGGAGGGTCTACCAGAACGCCGCCGACAACTTCGGCGACAACGCCCTCGCCTACTTCAGCCAGTTCACCGGCGCCGCGGCCGGCAGCCCGCTGGCCGTCAAGGGCATGGGCTCGGTGCCCAAGGTCACCGGCCGGACCCCGGACGACATCGCCGCCGCGATCCGCGCCGACGTGCTGAACGGCACCCTGCCGCGGGTCTCCTGGATCGTCGCCGACCAGCAGTCCTCCGAGCACCCCTACGCCACGCCCGAGGACGGCGCGCACTTCGTCCACCTGGTGATGGACGCCCTGAACGCGGACCCCAACGTCTTCAACTCCACCGTCCTGCTGATCAACTACGACGAGAACGACGGCTTCTTCGACCACGTCCCGCCGCCGGCCGCGCCCGCGGGCACCCCGGGGGAGTTCTACAACTCCACCAACATCGGCCTCGGCTTCCGGGTCCCGCTGATCGCGGTCTCCCCGTGGACCCGCGGCGGCTGGGTCAACTCCGAGACCTTCGACCACACCTCGGTGCTGCGCTTCCTGGAGGTGTGGACCGCCGCCCTCGGCACGCCCGCCACCAGCCCCAACATCAGCGCCTGGCGCCGCCAGGTCTGCGGCGACCTCACCTCGGTCTTCGACTTCGCCAACCCGGTGTACGGCATGCCCGCGCTGCCCGACACCTCGCAGACCATCGGCCTGGCCACCTGCGGCCCGCTGCCCAACCCCTCGCCCGCCGACAACGCGCTGCCCGCCCAGGAGCCCGGCACCCGCCCGGCCCGCGCCCTGCCGTACCAGCCCAACGCCAACCTGGACCACCTGGAGTTCGGCTCGGGCGGGGTGATGAAGGTCTGGATCGCGATGGCGAACACGGGCACCGCGGCCGTGAGGTCCGCGCACTTCGCGGCCTACGCCAACGCCTACCGCAGCGGCGGGCCCTGGCAGTACACCGTCGCCCCGGGCGGCAGCACCAGCGACTTCTTCAACTGCGGCACCAACTTCGGCGGCGGCCCGTACGACCTCACCGTGGTCGGCCCCAACCGCTTCCTGCGCCGCTTCAAGGGCGACGCCACCAAGGCGGGCAAGAACGCGGCCGTCACCGCCTCGTACGCGGTCGAGCCGGGCAGCGGCAAGCTCGCCGTCTACTTCAAGCTGGCCAACACCGGCAGCGCCCCGATGACCTTCACCATCACCTCCACCAACTACCGCACGGACGGACCCTGGACGTACCAGGTTCCGGCCGGCGGCAGCGTCAGCGACTTCTTCAACGCGGTCGCCTACAGCAACGGCTGGTACGACTTCACCGTCACGGTGGACGCGGACAGCAGCTGGTCGCAGCGGTTCACCGGCCACCTGGAGACGGGCGCGCCCAGCGTCAGCGGCTGACCGTCCCGGTTCACGCGTACGGGCCCCGGGGGAACCACGGATCGTGGACCTCCCGGGGCCCGTACGGCGTCAGCAGGGTGACGGTGAGCGGCCCGGCCGCGTACTCGGCGAGCTGCACCGCGCCGTAGCGGGTCTCCAGCTCGGCCTGCACCGGCACCGGCAGCTTGCTCAGCGCCCGCCGCAGGTGCAGCGCGTCCCGCCGGCTGACCGGGTGCGGGGTGCGCAGCACCAGCCGCAGCGGGCTGAGCGGGCCGACCACCGGGACGCCGGTGCCCAGCTCGTAGCCGACCGCGCCGATCGGGCCCCAGGCCAGCCGGTGGTCCGCGACCAGCCGGCCGACCTCCGGCAGCAGGGCCAGCGCCGGGAGCCCGGCGACCCGTCCGGGGGCCAGCAGCTCCTGCCGGCCGACCAGCTGCTCGGGCCGCAGCGTCCGGGCCACCGCCGCCCAGGGCGCCAGGGCGTCCAGCCGCTGTCCGGGGCGCGGGCCGCGTACGGTGACCGGGATCCAGTGCTCGGGGGCGGCCGGCCACCCTCGGGTGCAGCGCCGCGGACGCGGGACGTCCACCGGGGCGCCGACCGGCGAGGGCGCCCGGCCGACGGTGACCCACGGGTGCGCCCGCAGCACCGTCCGGGCCCAGTCCGGCAGCTCGCCGCCGGCCGGCGGGCGCAGCGAGCCCGGGCACTGCATCAGCAGCAGGTCGTGGGTGCCGGGCAGCCGGCCGTCCAGCGCGGCCAGGGCGCCGACCCGGCGGCGCGGTCCGTCGTGCAGTTCCTCGGTCGAGTTCCTCACACCGCCACCCTCCGCCCGTGCGGGACTGCCCGGCTACGGCCCTTGGGCGCGTCGGGCCGGGACCAAAGGCTCAACGTGCGACCGCCGACTCCCGGTGTGAGAGTGGGGGACAGCCCGGTAATCCGTTCGGAGGAGGAGTCATGGGCATTCTCGACAGGATCTTCCACAGGACGCACGAGGCCACCGGCCAGGAAGCCGCCGAGCGGGCCGCGCTCGCCCACGACGAGGCCGCCGACGCGTACGGCGACGACGTCGAACGGGCCCGGCAGACGCAGGAGCGGACGGCCGCCCAGGAGGAGGCCGACCGGCGGGCCGCCGAGAACATGACGGCCGAGGGCGATCCCTGGGACTGAGGTCCGCCGCTGGGACCGCCGCCCGCCGCCCGGACCGCCGTCAGCGCTCGCGCGGCGGTAGCGGCGGGCGCCGCAGGTCCGGCCGGGGCGTGGACTCCGGCGGGGGTGCCGCCGCCGGGGCGTCCTCCAGCAGCTCCAGGGCCAGTTGGACGGCGGTGACCAGCTCCGGGTGGCGCCCCCGCGCCCAGTCCCGCGGGGTGCGCAGCACGTGCACGTCCGGCTCGACGCCCCGGTTCTCCACCGACCAGCCGAGCCCGCCGCTGAACCAGGAGGCGTTCTTCGGCACCGAGATCTGGGTGCCGTCGCCCAGGGTGTGCCGCCCGGTCATCCCGACCACCCCGCCCCAGGTCCGGTTGCCGATCACCGGGCCGAGGCCGAGCAGCTTGATCGCCGCGATGATCACGTCCCCGTCCGAGCTGGTGGCCTCGTCCGCGAGCGCGACCAGCGGGCCGCGCAGGGCGTGCCGGGGCCAGCGGACGGGCCGGCGGCCGCGGCTGAAATCCCAGGCGAGAACGTGCCGGGTGAGCTTCTCCAGGACGAGTTCGGAGACGTTGCCGCCGGCGTTGCCGCGCACGTCGAGGACCAGCGCGGGTTTGTCCAGTTCGCGCCGCAGGTCCCGGTTGAACTGCGCCCAGCCGGAGCCGCCGAGGTCCGGGATGTGCAGGTAGCCGCACCGGCCGTCGCTGAACTCCCGTACCAGGGAACGGCGTTTGGCCACCCAGTCCTGGTAGCGGACGGCCCGTTCGTCGGTCAGCGGGGTGACGGTGATCCGCCGCACCGGGCCGTCCGGGCCGCTGCGCAGGGCGAGTTCGACGGTGGTGCCGCCGGTGCCGGCCAGCAGGGGCAGCGGGCCGCGCACCGGGTCCACCGGGCGGCCGCCGACCTCCAGCAGTTCGTCGCCGTCCCGGACGCCCTGGGCGGCCAGCGGGGCGCGGGCGCGCGGGTCGGAGGACTCGCCGGGCAGCACCCGGTCGACCAGCCAGCGGCCGTCCGGGGCGCGGTGGGCGTTGGCGGCGAGCAGGCCGAGCGGCTGCTGGGCGAGGCTGGGGCCCTCGGCGCGCCGGGAGGGGGTGACGTAGGCGTGCGAGGTGCCGAGTTCGCCGAGGAGTTCGCGCAGCAGGTCGGCGAAGTCGTCGGGTGAGCAGACGCGGTCCAGCAGCGGCTCGTACTGGGCGACCAGCGCGGGCCAGTCCAGGCCGGACATCCGCTCGTCCCAGAACTGGTCCCGGACGATCCGGGCCGCCTCGTGGTAGGCCTGGCGCCACTCGGCGGCCGGGTGCACGGTGTGGGTGATCCGGCGCAGGTCGACGCTGGTCCCGGCGGAGGGGGCGGCGACCGGGATCACCCGCAGCGTCCCGGCCGAGTAGATCGCGATCGAGCCGCCGTCCCCGGAGACGGCGTAGCCGTCCAGCTTGTCGACCAGGGTGGTGCGGGTGCCCCGGGCCAGGTCGAAGTGCTCCAGGGAGGGGCGGCCGGAGGTGTCGTCGGGGTTGGCGAAGGTCTGCCCGAGGGTGCCGGAGATCGGCCAGCGCAGCCAGACCAGGCCGCCGCGCACCGCGTCGGTGGCCGAGTACTTGGAGGCGATCACCGGGAACTGGAGCAGCCGCTCGCCGATGCCCGCCGGGTCGACCCGGACGGTGCCGTCGCCGTCGCCGTCCCCGCGCGGGGCGGCCTCCTCGGCGGGCGCGGCGAACGGGGAGGGGGTGTCGGCGGTGAGCGGGACGAGGTACGGGCGGCAGCCGACCGGGAAGGAGAGGTCGCCGGTGTGCACGTCGTGGACGGGGTCGAAGCCTCGCCAGGACAGGAAGGCCAGGTAGCGGCCGTCCCGGGTGAACACCGGCTGCTCGTCCTCGAACCGGCCGTCGGTGACGTCGGTGGTCGGGGCGGGCGCGTCGGTGCGGGTGAGCCGGATCCGGCGCAGCGAGCGCCCGGCGGCCGGCTGGGACCAGGCGATCCAGTGCGAGTCGGGGGAGAACCGGGCGCCGGCGACCGGCCCGTCCTCGGAGGCGGCCAGTTCGCGTACCGCGCCGTCCTCGGCGGAGACCAGCAGCAGCCGGCCGTCCGAGCTGGTGGCGGCGAGCCGGGAGCCGTCGGGGGCGGCGGTGAGCTCCAGGACCCTTCCGAGCCGGCCGGCGGCGAGCACCCGGTGGCGGTGGGCCGCCGTCTCCTGGTGGCCCGGCAGCGGCATCACCTCGATCGCGTCGGCGCCCTCGGCGTCGGTGACCCAGGCCGCCTCGCCGGTGTGCCCGAGCACCACCGGCAGCCGGGTGCGGACCCCGGGGGTGTCGGCGAGGACGCGGGCCGGGCCGTCCTTGGCGGTGAGCCAGTACTGGCTGCCGCGCACGGTGATCACCCCGGCCCGGCCGGTCCGGTCGCAGGCGAGGTCCTTGACCTGGGAGGCCGCACTGACCTGGTACGGGCGGCGGCCGGCCCGGGCGCCGCCGAGCGGCACCCGCAGCCGGTGCGGGGCGGGGGCGTCCAGGCCGTCCAGCAGCCAGAGGTCTCCGGCGTGCTGGTAGACGATCCGGGTGCCGTCGGTGGCGGCCTCGCGGGCGTAGTAGGAGGCGTGGTCGGTGTGCCGGCGCAGGTCGGTGCCGTCCGGGCGGCAGGAGTAGAGGTTGCCGATGCCCTCGTGGTCGGAGAGGAAGGCGATCCGCTCGCCGACCGGCATGGGGGAGGCGAGGTGTCCGGTGTGCTCGGGCAGGATCAGCTCGCCGTCCACCCAGAGCCGGCCGATCGCGCCGCCGCGGTAGCGCTTCCAGGCGGCGGGCTCGTGCGGGGCGGCGCCGGTGAGCAGGACGGTCCGGTCCCGGCTGACCTGGGCGTCGCCGACCGGGCCCCAGGGCATCCGGCGGCCGGGGGAGCCGTCGGGCGGCAGGGCGTGCGCCCAGGTGTAGTGGCCGAAGGGCTCGTGGAAGGAGGTGACGGCCAGTACCTCGCCGTTCGGCAGCCAGCCGCGCACCCGGGTGTCCTGGCTGCCCCAGTAGCTGAGCCGACGGCTCTCGCCGCCCTCGACCGGGGCGGTCCACACCTCGGGGGTCAGGCCGAGCCAGCTGGTCCAGGCGAGGGTGGTGCCGTCGGGGGAGAAGCGGGGGTGGCTGACCCGGGTGCGGTCGCAGCCGACCCGCCAGGCCCGGCCGGTGGCGGCGGCCCCGGGCTCCAGCGGGGCGATCCAGACGTCGTCCTCGGCGGTGAAGGTGAGCAGGCCGCCGTGCAGGTGGGGGTGGCGGAGGTAGCCGGGCGGGGTCACTCCTCCATCCTTCGACGGGGTGTCACCCCCGGCAACCGGAGACGGCCCTCCCGCACCGGTCTGGACCATTGACAGCGCACGGCCGGATCCACTTCAGTGGTCTAGTCCAACTTGGGTGCCAGGCCGGGCCGTTCCCCCCACTGGCGCGTGCTCCGGCGTGCCCTCGGACGTCCCCCACGACCGCGCCACCGCAGGAGCACCCGCATGCGCAGAACCCTGAGAAACGGCCTCGCCGCCGGCACCGCCGCCGCCCTCGCCGCGGCCACCCTGGTCGGCGTCACGCTCGGCCTGGCGCCCGCCGCCTCGGCCGGCGAGTTCCTGGTCAACGGCGGCTTCGAATCCGGCTCGCTCGGCCCCTGGAGCTGCACCGGCGGCTCCGGCAGCGTCGTCACCGGCCCGGTGCACGGCGGCAGCCACGCGCTCGCCGCCGCGGCCACCGCGGGCGACACCGCCCAGTGCTCCCAGACCGTCGCCGTCGCCCCCAACACCAGCTACACGCTCAGCGCCTGGGTCAACGGCTCCTACGTCTACCTGGGCGTCGACGGCGGCGGCCCCAGCACCTGGACGCCCGGCACCGGCGGCGCCTACCAGAAGCTCAGCCTCGGCTTCACCACCGGCGCCAACCAGACCACCGCCACCGTGTACACCCACGGCTGGTACGGGCAGGGCACCTACTACGCGGACGACGTCTCGCTGGACGGCCCGGGCGCCCCCAGCCCGACGCCGACCCCGACGCCGACACCCACACCCACGCCGACCCCGACGCCCACGTCCACGCCGACCGGGACCCCGACGGGAACCCCGACCGGCACGCCCACCGGCACCCCGACAGGTACTCCGACCGGAACCCCCGCCGGCAACCACACCCTGGTCGGCTACCTGCACGCCAGCTTCGCCAACGGCGCGGGCTACACCCGGATGGCCGACGTCCCCAACTCCTGGGACATCATCGACCTCTCCTTCGGCGAGCCCACCTCCCCGACCTCCGGCGACATCCGCTTCAACCGCTGCTCGGCCACCGACTGCCCCACCGTCGAGTCCGACGCCGACTTCAAGGCCGCCATCGCCGCCAAGCGCGCCCAGGGCAAGAAGGTGCTGATCTCGATCGGCGGCCAGAACGGCCAGGTCCAGCTGACCACCACCGCCGCCCGGGACACCTTCGTCAGCTCGGTCTCGGCCATCATCGACAAGTGGGGCCTGGACGGACTGGACATCGACTTCGAGGGCCACTCGCTCTCCCTCGACACCGGCGACACCGACTTCAAGAACCCGAAGAGCGCGGTCATCGTCAACCTGATCTCGGCGCTCAAGACCCTCAAGGCCAAGTACGGCCCGGGCTTCGTGCTGACCATGGCGCCGGAGACCTTCTTCGTCCAACTCGGCTACCAGTACTACGGATCCGGCCCCTGGGGCGGTCAGGACCCGCGCGCCGGGGCGTACCTGCCGGTGATCCACGCGCTGCGCGACGACCTCACCCTGCTGCACGTCCAGGACTACAACTCCGGCTCCGTCATGGGCCTGGACCACCAGTACCACTCGATGGGCGGCGCCGACTTCCACGTCGCGATGACCGACCTGCTGCTCAACGGCTTCCCGGTGGCGGGCAACGCCAACAACGTCTTCCCGCCGCTGCCCGCCTCGAAGGTCGCCATCGGCATGCCGGCCACCACCAACGCGGGCAACGGCTACGTCGCCCCGGCCGAGGTGGACAAGGCCCTGGACTGCCTCACCAGGCTGGCCAACTGCGGGACGTACGTGCCGCGTTCGGGCGCCCAGCCGAAGCTGGCCGGGCTGATGACCTGGTCGGTCAACTGGGACCAGTTCGGCGGCCGGGAGTTCTCCAGGAACTTCGACGCCTACTTCGGCCGCTGACCCAGCCACTGACCAGCCACTGACCAGCCACTGACCAGCCACTGACCGGCCACGGGGTCCGCGCCCGCCGGGCGCGGATCCCGCGCGGCGCGGTCAGGGCACCAGCAGCCGCTTGGCCCCTTCCACCACCGCGGGGGAGGCCTTCGCGAGCGAGCCCGCGGCGTACGGCGGCTGCGGGTCGTACTCGATGAGCAGCTGGACCGCCTGCGCGGTCCCGTCCCCGGCGATCAGGCCGGTCAGCCGCAGCGCGAGGTCGATCCCGGCCGAGACCCCGGCCGCGGTCGCGTACTTGCCGTCGACCACGATCCGCTCGGTGCCGGTGGGCTCCGCGCCGAACGGGGGCAGGCGGTCCAGCACGCCCCAGTGGCTGGTGGCCCGGCGGCCCTCCAGCAGGCCGGCGGCGGCGAGGATCAGCGAGCCGGAGCAGACCGAGGTGGTCCAGCTGGTGGTCGCGTCCACCCGGCGCACCCAGTCGAGCACCGCCGCGTCCGTCAGCTGCGCCTCCGTCCCGGGCCCGCCGGGGACCAGCAGCAGGTCGGCGGAGTCCACCTCGTCCAGGGCAGCGTCCGCGGTCAGCGCCAGACTGCCCAGGTCGTTGCGGACCGGGCCGCGCCGCGCGGCGGTGAACACCACCTCGGCCCCGGGGATCCGGGACAGCACCTCGTACGGGCCGACCACGTCCAGGCCGGTGAACTCGGGGTAGAGCAGGATCGCGATGCGCATCAGTGACCTCCATCGGATGGCCGGCCGTCGGGCCGGGAACGGAAGCGGCGGCGGTACTCGGCGGGCGGGGTGGCGACGGTCCGGACGAAGGCGCGCCGCATCGCCTCCGGGGTGCCGTAGCCGCAGGAGCGCGCGATCGCCTCGACGCCGTCGTCGGTGTCCTCCAGCAGCCGCCGGGCGGCCTCCAGCCGGACCCCGTCCACGTACCGGCCCGGGGGCACCCCCACCTCGGCGGCGAAGGCCCGGGCGAAGTGCCGCGGCGACAGCGCCGACCGGCGGGCCAGCGCCTCCACCGAGAGGTCCGCCCCGGGGTGCTCGGCGATCCACTGCTGGACCTCGCGCAGCGGCTGCCGGACCGCCACCTGGGCGGCCAGCTGGGTGCTGAACTGGGCCTGGTTGCCCGGCCGGCGCAGGAAGACCACCAGGTGACGGGCGATCAGCAGCGCGGCGTCCCGGCCGTGGTCCTCCTCGACCAGGGCCAGGGCCAGGTCGATCCCGGCGGTGACCCCGGCCGAGGTGGCGATGCGCCCGTCCCGGACGTGGATCGGGTCCGGGTCGACCGTCACGTCCGGGAACCGGCGGGCCAGCTCCCCGCAGTACGCCCAGTGGGTGGTCGCCCGGCGCCCGGACAGCAGTCCGGCCTCGGCGAGCAGGAAGGCCCCGGTGCACACCGACACCACCCGCTCGGCCCGGTCGGCCAGCTCCCGGATCCGCGCCACCAGCGCGCCGTCCGGGTGCTCGAAGGCCGCCCCGCCGGGGACCAGCAGCGTGTGCACCGGTCCGACCTCGGCGAGGTCGGCGTCCGGCAGCAGTCGCAGCCCGCTGGAACTGCGCACCGGCCGGCAGCCGGCGGAGGCGGTGGTCACCCGGTAGGCGCCCGGCTGCCCGGTGGCCGCGCCCGCCCCCGCGAACACCTCCAGGGGGCCGGTCACGTCCAGGCTCTGCACGTCGTCGTAGAGGACGACGACCACGCTGCGCGCTCTCATGCGGTCAGCCTGTCACCGGCCCGTGACGGCAGCAATGACCGGTTCCCCACCTTTCCTGCCACCGGGCGCGGCGGCGTGGGGCGTGGCGGCGTGGGGCGCGGGGGTATGCCGGAACGCCGAGAGGCCCCTTGCTCTCGCAAGGGGCCTCTCGGCTGTCTGTGCGCCGCCAGGGACTCGAACCCCGGACCCGCTGATTAAGAGTCAGCTGCTCTAACCAACTGAGCTAGCGGCGCCTGCTGACGTGGAGAACATTACCTGGTCAGCGGCCGAAACACACAATCGGCCCGGAGGGCCTCAGGCGGTCAGCACCACCTTGCCGCGGACGTGCCCGGTGGCGACCAGCCGGTGCGCCTCGGCGGCCTTCTCCAGCGGCAGCGTCTCGGCGATCTCCAGCCGCAGCCCGCCCGCCTCCCACAGCCGGACCAGCTCGGCCAGCCGCTCGGCGGTGCGCGGCCCCCGCAGCCCCCGGACGCCCAGCCGCTCGGCCTCCGGGTAGTCGACCACGGTGCCGATCCGGTCCCGGTCGGCGACCAGCTCGACGGAGGCGGCCAGCGCGCCCCGCCCGGCCGCGTCGAAGGCCGCGTCCACCCCCTGCGGGGCGGCCGCCCGGACCCGCTCGACCAGCCCCTCGCCGTACGCGACCGGGATCGCGCCCAGCCCGCGCAGGTACTCGTGGTTGCGCTCGCTCGCGGTGCCGATCACGGTGGCGCCCAGGGAGCGGGCCAGCTGGACGGCGACGGTGCCGACCCCGCCGGAGGCGCCGTGCACCAGCACGGTGTCCCCGGGCCCGACCCCGAGCAGGTCGAGCGCCACCTGGGCGGTCTGGCCGGAGGCGGAGAGCGCGCCGGCCTGCTCCCAGGGCATCCCGGCGGGCTTGGCCACCAGCTGGCCGGCGTCCACCGTGACCAGCTCGGCCTGGCAGCCCAGCACCCGGAAGCCCAGCACCTCGTCGCCGACCCGCCAGTTCCCGGCGCCCGGCCCGAGCCGGTCCACCACCCCGGCGAACTCGTTGCCCAGGACGAACGGCTCCTCGGCCACCAGCCCCGGCGGTCGGAAGCCCTCCCGGATCGCGAGGTCCACCGGCTGGACCGCGGCGGCGTACACCCGCACCCGGACCTCTCCCGGGCCGGGGTCCGGGTCCGCCACGTCGGTGACCCGCAGGACCTCGGGACCGCCGGACCTCGGTACGGTGACCGCCTTCATGGGGTGCTCCTCTCGCCGGATCTCGCTGATCCTCGCCGACTCTCGCGGACTCTCGCCGCCGCTGGCCGGCGCTCGCCGGTCCGCTGCTCGAACGCCCCGATCCTCGGACGTGAAGTGCGCTTGAGGTCAAGCGTCCGTTCGGCGTGTCCCCGCGAATGGGCGCATTGTCAGATTTATCCTGGGCGGCGCTCAGCCGTCCGCCGTCGAGAGGAACCTCCCCGTGGGTCAGCTGCCCCTGTTCTTCCTGGTGCTGCTCGCCTCCGTGGTGACCATGCCACTCGCCCGGCGGACTGGCGTGCCGCAGCCGGTACTGATGACCCTGCTCGGCATCGTCATGGCGATCGTCCCGCAGATCCCGGACGTCAAGATCGAGCCCGAGCTGATCCTCCCGCTGGTCCTGCCGCCGCTGATCTTCGCCGTCGCCCGGCGCTCCAGCGTCCGCTACTTCAAGGCCAACGCCCGCTCGATCCTGCTGCTGGCCGTCGCCCTGGTGGTGGTCACCACGATCGCGGTGGCCGGCACCGTGCACTGGCTGCTGCCCGCGCTGCCGCTCGCCGCCGCGATCGCGGTCGGCGCGCTGGTCTCCCCGCCCGACCCGGTGGCCGCCGTCGCGGTGGCCGGCAGCATCGGCCTGCCCCGCCGGCTGGTGGCGATCCTGGAGAGCGAGGGCCTGTTCAACGACGTCACCGCGATCGTCATCTACTCGCTCGCCATCGAGGCCGTGGTCAGCGGCGACTTCTCGGTCGGCCACGCCGTGCTGCGCTTCGTGCTGTCCGCCGTGCTCGCGGTGGTCGTCGGCGTGGTGCTGGGCTGGGTGAACGCCAAGCTCGCCGAGCGCCTGGACGACCCGACCCAGCAGGTCGCGCTCAACCTGCTGGTGCCCTTCGCCGCCTACACCCTCGCCGAGGAGATCCACGGCTCCGGCGTGCTCGCCGTCGTGGTCTGCGCGCTCTACCTCGCCGAGCGGGCCTCCGACGCGGACGCCGTCTCCTACCGGCTGGTCGGCAACGCCTTCTGGGAGGTGGTCGAGATCCTGATCACCGGCGTCGCCTTCGGGCTGATCGGCCTGGAGCTGGCCACCGTGCTGGAGGAGGCGGGCCGCGGCTGGACCGGCTTCCTCGGCGACGCCGCCGTGGTCATCGCGGTCGTGGTGGCGGTCCGGCTGCTCTGGCTGCTGCCGGCCGGCTGGCTGTCGAGGAGGCTGCGCAAGGGCGACGAGGAGGACACCCCGTTCAGCTGGCGGGAGAGCGTGGTGCTCTGGTGGTCCGGCATGCGCGGGGTGGCCACCGTCGCCCTGGCCCTGGCCATCCCGCTCACCCTGCACTCCGGCGCCGACTTCCCGGAGCGCGGCCGGCTGGTGTTCATCGCGTTCAGCGTGGTGCTGTTCACCCTGCTGGTGCAGGGCCTGACCCTGCCCTGGCTGGCCAAGCGCCTGCACCTGGACATCGACCAGGACGCGCACGAACAGGCCGTGCGTCAGCTGTGGTGGCGCGCCGCCAAGGCCGGGCTGGCGCGGCTCGGCGAACTGGAGGAGCAGGACCGGCTGCCGGCCGAGGTCGCCGACCGGCTGCGGGACCGTCAGCACGACCGGCTGGCCCGGCTCTGCCCGGAGAACTACGCCGAGGAGGAGGCCGCCGAGGCGAAGCAGCGGATCGCCCAGTGGCGGGCCGCCGCCGAGGTCGAGCAGGAGATGATCGCCGCCTCCCGCCGCGAGATGCTGGTCGCCCGCAGCGAGCTCGGCGCCGACCCGGAGCTGGTGGACCACGTGCTGCGCGGACTGGACCTGCGCTCCGAGCGGAAGTGAACGGGGCGCGAGCGGCGGGTGCAACAGAAGTGACGGGCAGTCCGGCCGGTCGGCGGCACGGCCTCCGACCGGCCGGAATGTGCGCCACCCCCTCCGGAGTTGCATAGGCTGAACCCGGGCAGGCCGTCAACGGAGTCGGCGCACCACCCGTACCGCAACGACCTCGCGAAGCCGCTCGACGACGACCGGCCCCACGCCTGGCCCTGCCGGTTTCTGCACCCAGATGAATCGAGGACCCACCGATGTCGGAGACCCGCGCCGACGCCCGCACCCCGCTCGACCGCACCCCGCAGTGGGCCGCCCTGGCCAAGCACCGGGCCGAGCTGGGCGAGACCCACCTGCGCGAGCTGTTCGCCGCCGACCCCGAGCGCGGCCGCACCCACACGCTCCAGGTCGGCGACCTGTACGTGGACTACGCCAAGCACCTGGTCACCGACGAGACGCTGGAGCTGCTGCGCGAACTCGCCGCCGCCACCGGCGTGGCCGAGCTGCGGGACGCCATGTTCCGCGGCGAGAAGATCAACATCACCGAGCAGCGGGCCGTCCTGCACACCGCGCTGCGCGCCCCGCGCGGCGCCGTCGTCGAGGTGGACGGCGTGAACGTCGTCCCCGCCGTACACGCCGTCCTGGACAAGATGGCCGCCTTCGCCGACCGGGTCCGCAGCGGCGAGTGGAAGGGCCACACCGGCAAGCCCATCCGCACCGTGGTCAACATCGGCATCGGCGGCTCCGACCTCGGCCCGGCGATGGCCTACGAGGTGCTGCGCTCCTTCGGCAAGCGCGACCTGGCGGTCCGCTTCGTCTCCAACGTGGACGGCGCCGACCTGCACGAGGCGGTCCGGGACCTCGACCCGGCCGAGACCCTGTTCATCGTGGCCTCGAAGACCTTCACCACCATCGAGACCATCACCAACGCGATCTCCGCCCGCGCCTGGCTGCTCGACGGCCTGGGCGCCGGCACCGAGGCGGTGGCCAAGCACTTCGTCGCGCTGTCCACCAACGCCCAGGGCGTGCAGGACTTCGGCATCGACACCGCCAACATGTTCGAGTTCTGGGACTGGGTCGGCGGCCGCTACTCCTACGACTCGGCGATCGGCCTCTCGCTGATGATCGCCATCGGCCCGGACGCCTTCCGCGAGATGCTGGACGGCTTCCACCTGGTCGACGAGCACTTCCGCACCGCCCCGCCGGAGCAGAACGTCCCGCTGCTGCTCGGCCTGCTGGGCGTCTGGTACGGCGCGTTCTTCGACGCCCAGGCGCACGCGGTGCTGCCGTACTCGCACTACCTGTCCAAGTTCACCGCCTACCTCCAGCAGCTGGACATGGAGTCCAACGGCAAGTCGGTGACCCGCGACGGCACCCCGGTCGGCTGGCAGACCGGCCCGGTGGTCTGGGGCACCCCCGGCACCAACGGCCAGCACGCGTACTACCAGCTGCTGCACCAGGGCACCAAGGTGGTCCCGGCCGACTTCATCGGCTTCGCCCGCCCGGTCGCCGACCTGCCCGACCGCCTGGTCGCCCAGCACGACCTGCTGCTGGCCAACTTCTTCGCCCAGACCCAGGCGCTGGCCTTCGGCAAGACCCCGGAGGAGGTCGCCGCCGAGGGCGTGCCGGCCGAGCTCGTCCCGCACAAGACCTTCAAGGGCAACCACCCGACCACCACCATCCTGGCCGCCGAGCTGACCCCGTCGGTGCTCGGCCAGCTGGTCGCGCTGTACGAGCACAAGGTGTTCGTCCAGGGCGCGATCTGGAACATCGACTCCTTCGACCAGTGGGGCGTCGAGCTGGGCAAGGTGCTCGCCAAGCGGATCGAGCCGGTGCTGCTCACCGGTGAGGGCGACGTGCAGCTGGACAGCTCCACCGCCGCGCTGGTCGCCCGCTACCGCGCGCTGCGCGGCCGCTGAGCCCGGGACCGGGCCGTCCGCTCCGGCGGGCGGCCCGGTGCTGCCCGTTCGGGCTCGCGAGGCTCGCGAGGTCCGCGAGGTTCGCGGTGTGGAAACGCCGGAAGGCCCCCTGCCTTCGCAAGGGGCCTTCCGGCTGTCTGTGCGCCGCCAGGGACTCGAACCCCGGACCCGCTGATTAAGAGTCAGCTGCTCTAACCAACTGAGCTAGCGGCGCCTGCTGACAGAGAAAACTGTAGCAGCGGCCGGCGGCCGAGCCAAAATCGAATACCGGCCGCCCTCCGTTCACCCCCGGGTCACCAGGACCGGCTCGGCCGGGACGCCGGGGCCGGGCTCGCGCGCCGCCCGTACACAGGCCCACAGCACCACCGAGGCCCCGGGCAGCCAGGGCTCCCGCTCCTCCGGGGCGACGATCCAGCGGCCGGTGCCCCGGCCGGGGGAGTCCGGGCCGTGCACCATCCGCTGCAGCGGCGGGACGGTCACCGCGTCGCCCTTTCCGTGGCACAGCAGCGGCGGAACGTCCCGGGCCCACTCCTCCCAGGCCAGCAGCCGGCGCAGCCGGGGCGCCGCGCCGGGTCGGACGAACAGCAGGGTGCGCCCGCGACAGGCCGCGACCGGGCCGCAGCCGGGGCCGGAGGCCCACAGCTCGTCCAGCACCCGGCGGCCGAACAGCGACGGCATGCTGATCACGTCGAAGGCCCGCCCGCAGGGCAGTACGGAGGGCGCCCACGGGCGGGCCTCCCAGAGGGCGCGCATGCTGCGCGGGTACTCGCTGGCGGAGGCCAGCCAGGCCTCCCCGGCCACGGTGACGTACTCCACCGACTGGTGCGTCCAGATGTCCACGCCCAGCAGCCTGCGCCGTGCGCGCCCCCGGTGTGGTGGAAAGCGCCGTTCGCCGGACAGGGCGACGGGCGATCGCGTACCCTCCGCCGCTGGCATATGCCAGCGGCCGGTTCGGAGGCGGGAGTCAGTCCTCGTGGCGGCGCGGCTGGAGCAGGCCGCGGCCGTACTCGATCATCTTGGCGGCGTAGTCCGGGGTCCAGTCCGCCCGCTCGGCGACCTCGGTGTCCGACAGCGCGTCGAACCGGCGCGGGTCGGCCAGCTGCGCGGCGGCGACGGCCTGGAAGTCGGTGGCCCGGTCGGCGGCGGCCCGGAAGGCCAGGGCCAGCTCGGTGGAGCGGCGCAGCAGCTCGGCGGGGTCGTCGATCGACTCCAGGTCGAAGAATCGTTCCGGCTCCGGTTCGGTGGCCTGCGGCTCGAACAGGAGCTGCGCGGGGCGCAGGCGCCTGGTGGGCTCGGGCGTCTCGGCGGGGGAGTCGGGCATGGACGGACACCTCCGGGGTCTCGGTGAGGGAGGGCGGCGGGCTGCTCCGGGCCGCGCCGCCCGATCGTGGCCGTCGTCCATTGTCTCGCGGCGGCGGCCGGTAGCGGAACGGTGCGCGTGCAGGCGCTATTCCCGGGGCGCGCGCCGGGGCGGTGACCCGGGCGCTGCGCTTCCCGGTCGCATGCGAACCGGTTGTACCGGGTACGGCGGCCGCCCACCGGACCGGGAACCGTCCGCTGAGAACCGAACCGAGAACCGCCCATCGAACCGGGAGCACCACCATGCGCGCACTGTCCACCGGCCTCCTGCTGGCCGCCGCCCTCCTCGTCCCGGCCGCCCCCGCCGCCGCGGCGGAGACGGCCAAGGTCGTCACCGGGCCGCCCAGCAGCCCGGGCGGCACCTCCACGGCCACCTGCCCGAGCGGCACCCACCTCACCGGCGGCGGCTACCGGCTCCAGCCCGACGCCGACGGGCCGGTGCGCGCCAGCGGGCCGACCGCCGACGCCACCGGCTGGAGCGCCCAGGCCGCGCACGGGTCCGTGGTGGCCTTCGCGGTCTGCGAGACCGAGGACTGACCGTCCACGACCGGCTACCTCAGGTGGACCCGGTGGCCGCCGAGGTGCTGGAGGACCTGGTGGTTGGCCTCCCAGCCGTCCGGGAAGGCCACCGGGACCCCGAGCTGGACCGGCTCGGTCGACGGGTGTTCGTCCAGCAGTTCGGCGATCCCGGCCCGGGCGACCACGATGCACGCGTGCCGGTGCCGGGAGGCGAGCACGCAGAGCCGGCCGGTCTCCAGGTGGAAGGCGGTCGCGTCGGGGCGTCCGGAGAGCGGGTGCAGCACCACGGTGACGTCGTACTCCCGGCCCTGCAGCCGGTTCGCGGTGTCCACCGTGACGGCCGGCCCGGCCGTGCCGTCCACCGGGACACCCACCTTGAGCAGGGCCGCCCGCACCGCCGCCGCCTGGTCCCGGTGCGCCGTGCCGACGGCGATCCGGTCCGCGGTGAGCGGCGTCTCGCCCTGCTCGGAGCGGGCGGTCAGCCCGCGCTCCAGCAGCCGCCGCACGGTCGCCGCGACGGCGGCCACCGCCTGCGGGTCGGTCCGCACGGTGTGCCGGGCGGGCAGTTCCAGCAGCGCCCAGCCGTGCTCGGCGGCCCGGTCGAGCACCGCGTCCAGCGCCGAGCCGTCCGGGCGGACGGCCGGGGTCAGCCCGCGGTCGTCCGGGCCGGTGCCGGAGCGGAACGGCGTGTACGGGTAGAACGCCCGGGAGATCAGCGGCGCCGCGCTGGCCGGCAGCCGCCAGGAGACCGGCAGCCGGTGCGGCTCGATCTGCGGGTTGTGCGCCAGCATCGTCACCACCGCGCTGCTGGAGGGGTCGTAGGACAGGCCCGCCCACTGCTCGGTGCCGACCACGGTGAACGGGTCCAGCTGGCCCGGGTCGCCGACGAACAGCGCCCGCTCGAACAGTCGGGCCACCGCCAACAGGGCGTCCGAGCGCATCTGGTAGGCCTCGTCGACGATCGCGTGCCGCCACGGCGCCTCGGCCCGCACCCACTGCCACTTCGCGGCGGTGGAGATCACCACGTCGTGCTCGACCAGGTCGGCGACCTTGTCGGAGGGCGTGACATTGGCGTGCCCGAGCACCTCCGGGCCGGGCCGGGAGTCCGCCGCGTGCAGCCGTCCGATCGTCAACTCCGGCGCCTTCTCGGCCAGTCGGCCGACCAGGTCGTCCACCTGGCCGTTCGTCTGGGCGACGATCATCAGCCGCTCGCCGGCCGCCACCAGCTCCCGGGCCGCCCGCACCACCAGGGTCGACTTCCCGGCGCCGGGCGGGGAGTCCACCACCACGCCGCGCGGCGCGCCGACCGCGGGGTGGACGGTGGCCGCCAGGATCCGGGCCACGGCGGCGTCGGCGGCCGCCCCGGGGGACTGCGCCTCGATCGGTTCGGTCATCACTCCCACTCCTCGACGGCGACGGCGGCGGTGGCGGTAGCAGTGGCGGCGGTGGCGGCACCCGGGGCGGCGCCCGGCGGGCCGCCGTGGGTCCACGGGGTGTCGTCCGGTTCGGGCAGCGGCGCGGACTGGCGGACCGTCAGCTCGAACAGGGTGAAGGTGACCGGTTCGCCGGGCTCGGGCAGGCTGCCCGGCTCCGGCTCCTTCTTGCGGCCCATGCCGGACAGCACCCGCAGTGTGATGGTGCCCTCGGCCGGATCGACCGCCACGATCCGCGCCTTCTGCGCCGTCGGCCCGTGCACCCGGTGCGCCTCCCGGCCGAGGTCGGCGTGCGGGCGGTCGGTGGTGCGCAGGGTGACCAGCGGGCGCGGCTTGGGGGAGCGGCCGGTGGTGTCGTAGTCGGGCACCACCTCGGTCACCACCCCGCTGAACGCCTCGCCGGAGAGCCGGTGTTCGGCCATCGCCAGCGGGTCGTCCAGGGCCTCCTGGACGTCCAGCCGGGCCTGCTCGCGCTCGCGCTGGGCGAGCTTGCGGGCCGCGGTGACGGCGTCGTCCTGCCGGGGCTGCGGGGGCTCGCCGGCCGCCAGGCGGTCCCGGTGGCCGGTGTAGGACCAGCGGTCGCCGGTCCAGCGCTCCTCCAGGTGGCCGGCCGGCGGCAGGGCGCGCAGCAGATCCAGGCCCCGCCAGACGTCCCGCCAGGTCGGCAGCAGGACGGCGGACAACGCCCGCTCCAGCTGTTCGACCGCCGCGCGGACGGCCGCCCGGGCCCGCTCGGCGGCGGCCTCGTCGCGCTGCTCGGTGCTGTGCTGCAGGGCGTTGACGGCCGCGTCGTAGCGGGCGATCGCCGGGGCCAGCACCCCCTCGTCGAAGGCCGGGTCGGTGGCCGGACCGGCCGGCGGGTGCAGCAGCTGGCCGTGCTCGTCGCGGGCGGACTCGGCCAGTTCGGCCGCCTGGGCCCCGGTCAGCCCCGGCGGCGGATCGTGCCAGGCCAGCCGGGCGGCCAGGTGCTGGTCCTCCAGGTGGCTCTGGCCGGTGGCCCAGTGCCGGGCGAGCAGACCGGTCATCGGCAGCAGCAGGCTGGAACCGGGCACCTGGGCGCGGTCGGTGAGGTGGGTCAGCCAGCGGCCGAGCAGCGGCACCCGCAGTGGCGCCGGGTGGGGGCCCGGGTCGGCGTCCTCGGCGGTGCGGCGGAAGCGGGTGGAGCGGCCGATCAGGGCGAGGTGGTGCACGCCCGCGCTGTTGGGCACGATCAGCTGCGGCGCGTCCGTGCACAGCTCCCGGAACACCTGGGTCTTCTCGCCGGTCTCCGGGTCCTTCTCGGAGCCCTCGATCTGTTCGACGTCCGTGCCGAAGGACTCCAGGTAGGGCAGCAGGTCGGCGGCCAGCGCGGCCAGGTAGTCGAACCGGAGCGTGCGGTTGAGCGGCTGCGGCACCAGGTGCAGCCGGGGCGCGTCCCGGTCGGTGCCCAGCATGACGGCCAGCGGCGCGCCGGCCTCACCGGCGGCGGTCAGCGGGACGACCACCATCGGGCGCTCCGACAGGTGCCGGTGCCGGACGGTGGCCAGCGGCTCGGCCCGCCCGCTGCGGACGGCCTCCAGCCGGGCGAGGGTGGTCAGCAGGCTCATGCCGTCCCGCCCAGGGCTTCCGTACCGAGGACTTCCGTACCGAGCGTCTTCGTACCCAGCGCTTCCGCGCGCAGGGCGGCGGCGTAGGCCAGGCGTTGGGCCGCCTCGTACGCGCCGTCGCTGTCCTCGCCGTCCTCACTGACCTCGCCGCCCCCGCTGTCCGCGCCCGAGGTGCCGGCCGCGGCGGCCAGGGCCTCGGTGACCGTACGGAGGGCGCCCAGCTCGCCGCGCACGCCCCGGCCGAGCTGCTCGACCCGGTCGTCGCAGCGGGCCCGGGCGCGGCAGTGGAAGCCGAGTTCGCAGGTGGAGAGGCAGTCCGGGCTGTAGGCGGCGGGCACCGCCTCGACCGAGGCGGTCAGCTGTTCGGTGCTGCGGGCCGGGGCGCCGTCCTGGTCGGCGGCCAGGTCGAAGTCGGTGCCGGGCGGCAGTGCCTCCAGCAGCCGGCCGATGCCGGTCATCCGGCTCAACTGGCGGCGGGTGGTGGCCAGCTCGCGGCGGACGTCGACGGCGACCGCGGTCGGCCGGTTGCCGAAGTCCTTCGGGCAGACCAGCAGCACGGTGGTGCGGGGGCTGCCCGGCAGCCGCTGCTCGGTGTACGGGTCGTCGCTGAGCGGCAGCCCGGCGGCCGCGGCGGCGGCGTGCTGGAGCGCCAGCACGTACACGGCAGCCTGACGGGCGGCGGCGCCGACCTTGGCCGGGTCCGCGCTGCCGTCCAGCACCGGGAAGGACTTGATCTCGACCACCGTGCACCGACCGCCGTGCACCACCAGGGCGTCCGGTTCCAGGTAGGCGGTGCTGCCGGCCACCGCGAGCCTGAGCATCGGGTGGTCCAGCAGCGTCCAGGCGTCCGGGTCGGCGGCGGCCAGGGCCAGTGCCTCGGCCGTCCGGTCGGCGCGGACGGCCGGGCCGGAGCGGTGCAGCAGGTCCGGGACCAGCAGCGGGGTCCGGTCGTCCGCGGGGACGCCGAGGTGGGCGCGGAGCGGCTCCAGCAGGGCGGCGTGGTCGTCCGCCTTCAACCGGGACTCGAAGACCAGGCCGCGGGCGATCGCGAACGGGGACTGCCCGAAGGGGGCGGGGCGGCCGAGCCGGGCGGCCAGCGCCGACTTGTCCACTCCGGCCGCGTCCAGGACGGCGCGGCGGTGGCAGCCCGGGTTGGCGGCCAGGGCGGCGAGGGAGCGGGCGTTCAGACTGCGCTGAGGGGCCGGTCCGCGCAGCTCGGCGAGCCGCAGGGCGAGCGGCTCAGCGGGCCCGCCGAGCGGGACGTTCGTCGAGACGTTCATGGTGCGGCCCAGTGTCGCATCCGGGTCCGACAACGCGGGGCGGACCGGGCGGTTCCGGCCCGTTCCGGTTCGTTCCGGCCGCGACCACCGGGTCGGGCCGGCCTGCGAACGGGCAGGGCAGGGACCGGGGCGGCCGGGGCCCGCGATCGTGGCCGCCGAGCGGGTGGGGGATCATGGAGCCCGGTGCTCAAGGGTGAGACCGACCGTTGACCGCCCCGTTGCGAGGAGCCTGCCATGCCCGCCCGAATCGTGCTGGTCCGCCACGGTGAGACCGAGTGGTCGGCCACCGGCCGCCACACCGGCCGCACCGACATCCCGCTGACCGAGGAGGGCCGGGCGATGGCCCGGGCGCTCGGCGCCCGGCTCGCCAAGGCCCCCTGGAACGGCCTGCCGGACGCGCTCGTCTACACCAGCCCGCTCGGCCGCGCGAAGGAGACCTGCGCGCTGGCCGGCTTCGGCGACCGCGCGGTCGACCGCCCCGAACTGCTCGAGTGGGACTACGGCCAGTACGAGGGCCGCACCGGCGTCGACATCCGGGCCACCGACCACCCCGGCTGGCTGATCTGGCGCGACGGCGTGCCCGGCGGCGAGAAGCTCTCCGAGGTCGCCGCCCGGGTGGACGCCTTCCTGGCCGGACTCAACGCGGAGCACGGCGTCCCGGAGCCGGACACCACCGAGATGCACTGCGCCGACCGGGACGTCGTCCTGTTCGCGCACGGCCACCTGCTGCGCATCCTGACCGCCCGCTGGCTGGGCCTGCCGCCCGAGTTCGCCCAGCGGTTCAAGCTCGGTACGGCGGCGCTGTGCGTGCTGTCCTGGGAGTACGGCGCCCCGGCGGTGGAGGTCTGGAACGACCTGTCCCACCTGGAGGGGCTGAACGCCGGCCACTGAGGCCTGTGGTGACGACCCGGTGACGACCCGTCGGTTCGGTCGTCGGTCCGCTCAGGCCGCCGCGACCCGGTCGTAGCCGATCAGGAAGCGGCGGACCTCGGCGACCGAGGCGTGCTGCCGCAGCCGCCCCGCGGTGTCCGCCAGCATGCTGCGGATCCGGGCCGAGCGGACCTCGCCGAACAGCGCGACGGCGGCCGAGCCGTGGTGCGCCGCCCCCGCCAAGTCTCCCCGGCCGAGCCGGTCGTGGGCCAGTTCGGCGGTGTACAGCACCCGGTTGCGGACGAAGTGCGGCTCCTGCAGCGCTATGGCCAGCGCGGCCTGCTCGCTGGCCCGGTCCCAGTCCTCCAGGGCGGACCAGCACTGCGACTGCAGCCCGGCGATCTCCGCCTCGCCGAAGAAGGACATCCACTCCGGGTCGGTCTCCGACGGCCCCCGGTCGAACAGCGCGTAGGCCCGGCCGATCGCGCGTTCGCAGCTGGCGCGGTCCCGCAGCACGGCCCAGGCGCCGGCCTCGCGCATGGCGAGCAGGGCGAGCAGCCGGGCGGAGTCCAGCTCCCGGGCGGCGGACTGCCCGGCCTGCGCGGCGCGCAGCGCCTCGCGCGGGCGTCCGGCGTCCCGGGCGAGGAAGGCGCTGTTGCAGAAGACGTGCGCCTCCAGGGCGGAGTCCCCGGCCATCCGGGCGGTGGCGAGCGCCTCGGCGTAGAACGAGCGGGCGTCCGCCAGCCGGTTCGAGTCGTGTGCCAACCAGCCCACCGAGATGGCCAGTTCACCGGCTCCGGCCTGGAGCCGGCGCTCGGTCTCGGCGCTGTACTCGCCCTCGTTGAGCAGGACGTAGGCGGTGCGCAGGGACTGCCCGGCGAGTTCGTACAGGGCGTCCGCGCCGTGGGCGTCGTCGGCCAGTCTGATGTCCCGGACGGCCTGTTCGACGCCGAACACCTCGGCGGCGCCGACCTTGCGCAGCGGCGGCACCGGCCCGGGGCGCCCGGGCACCACCGGATCGGCGCCGTGCAGTGCGGGCGCGGTGAACTCCGCACCGGGGAAGGCGGATCGGCCGGGTGCCGGGCCGAAGCCCGGGCGGGTGGCGGTGACGGCAGGGGCTGCCGAACCGGCGGCGGCCGGCCGGTCGATGCCGATCACGGTGGCCAGCGCGGTCGTGCCGCCGGCCAGGAACGTACGGCGACGCACGTCGTCGTTCTCCTCGTCGGGATAGGGCGATCCATCGGGCCCCCTGGGCACCGCGCCGGCCATCGGCCACGGGGGCCCGTCCGGAGCGGCTGGATCCGCGTACGGCGAGGCAGCGTACGGGAGTTGAGTGGAGAGTGGTGAGCGCGGGGCGGGCAGGGACGGGAACGGCGGATGGATCGGTAGGTGGAGCGCGGCCGCCTCGGCGGCCGCCCCGCCGCCGGCCGCCCCGCGGCGGCGGGCGGCGGTGGGGGGGGGGTAGGCCAGGGGGGTGTTCGTGCGCCCCGGCCCCAAGTGGCCGTACACCCCCTCCGAGGGGTTGTTGG
>NZ_JBEZXE010000040.1:0-78056 GCF_040637885.1 Kitasatospora sp. NPDC028055
CGTGGTGAGCCCGCACGATCGTGGAGTCCACGCTGACCAGCGTGAGCCCGACCTTCCCGCGCGAGGCGGCCTCCGCGATCAACTCGTCCATCAGGGCCTGAAAGAAGCCGGAAGCCACCCAGCTCCGGAAGCGGGCGTACACGGTGCTCCAGGACCCGTAGCGCTCGGGGACGTCCCGCCAGCCGCTGCCGGTGCGAAAGCGCCACAGCACCCCGTTGAACTGCTCCCGGACCCGCCGCGGCAAGGGCCCGGTGGCCGCCACCGGCACATGCGGTTCGATCAAGGCCCACTCGGCATCCGTCACGTCAAAACGCGCCACGACCCCGAGTTCTACCAGAGACAACAGCCCGAAACTGAGTCACTGCGAGATCCGAACCTTAAACAGCTCCTAGACGCAATACCGGTGACTTTGGGGTCGCATTGCTGCGGCGGGCCGACCTGTTCGTGACGCACGGCGGACGGGCCTCCCTACTCGACGCCGTGCAGGGCGCGACCCCCGTGCCGGCCGTGGGCGTTCTCGCCGACCAGCCCGACAAGGCGGCCGCGTTCGCCCGGCGCGGCCTGGGGCGTGCGCTGGAACCCACCGCGACGCGCGGCGAGATCGCCGATGCCGTGGCGGCGGTCCCCGGCGACCCCGGCCACGCCGACGTGGCGACCGGTCCCGGGTCCGTGCGTCGATGAGCTTCCCGCGTCACGCTTGGTCGGTACGCCGGACACCCACGGACGGAAGGCTGGGCGATGCGGAGACTGATCTACGGCATGAACCTGACCCTGGATGGTTATGTCGCCGCGGCGGGCGACGACATCGGCTGGAGTGGACCGCCGAGCCCCGAGCTCTTCCAGTGGTGGCTCGAACTGGAGCAGGCGTGCGCCCTGTCGCTGTACGGGCGCAAGCTGTGGGAGACGATGAGCTCCTTCTGGCCGACCGGCGACCAGCGCCCCGGCGCCACTCCGGCGGAGATCGAGTTCGCGCGGAACTGGCGGGACACGCCGAAGGTGGTGTTCTCCTCGACGATCGACGAGGTCGGCTGGAACGCCCGCCTGGTCACCGGCGACGCGATCGCCGAGATTACCCGGCTCAAGGCCGAGGACGGCGGCCCGATGAACATCGGCGGCGCAACGCTCGCCGGGGCCGCCATGCGCGCCGGGCTGATCGACGAGTACGTGATCGCCACCCATCCGGTCCTGGTGGGCGGCGGCACGCCGTTCTTCACCGCACTGGACAGCTGGGTGAACCTGAACCTGGTGGAGACGCGGACGTTCCCCGGGGGAGTGCTCCTGGCCAGGTACGAGAGGAGGCGCTGAGCAGTTCGAGCACCCGACCGGTCGGTTCTCCTCCCGTGCGTCGTCTCAGGTGCCGAGCGCAACGGTCTGATGCTCTGTCAACACACTTTTCAGGGGCGGCGGGTAGGGTGCCGGCATGGACGAGTACGCGGTTCCGGTCCTGCCGAGCCGGGACCTGGACGAGACCCAGGAGTTCTACGGCCGGCTCGGCTTCGAGCCCCGGGGCCGCTGGGACGGGCCGGACGGCTACCTGATCGTCGTCCGGGGTACGGTCGAGCTGCACTTCCGCCATGAACCGGGGGTGGACCCGCTGGCCACCGCGGGCAGTTGCTACCTCCACGTCCGGGACGCGGACGCATGGCACGAGGAGTGGGCGCGGATCGGGGTTCCGGCCGACCCGGCCACCGGCAGCCGGCTGGAGCCGGTGCACGGCACCGACTACCGGATGCGGGAGTTCGCCCTCGTCGACCGCAGCGGCAACCTGCTGCGCGTCGGCAGCCCGGCGGCCGACTGAGACCTGCGGGTCGTCGTTCCACGGGGAGTGTTTCTCGGGCAGATGGAAACGGGACCGCCCGGTCGCCTCGACTCGGCTGAGTCGCTGCGACCGGGCGGTCCGAGGTTCGGGCCCGGGGTGTTGCCGGGGTCAGACGGTGACCTGTTCGGTCCGCTCGGCCTGCTCGGCGGCCGGCTGGTCGCCGGTGGCCGGGGTGTTCTCCCGGGGCGTGGGGAGCAGCGCCATGATCACGCCGGAGATCACGATGGTGGCGGCCCAGGCGAGGCCGTACTTGCCGACAGGGGTGGCGGAGAGCGGGCCGGCGAACCAGTCGCACTTGGTGAAGGCGAGCCCGAACAGCAGCGCGAGCACCCAGGAGACCATCGCCTGCCAGCAGAAGCCGCCCGCGTACCAGTAGCGGCTGTTCCGGGTGGTGTCCATCAGCGCGGCGGCGTCGTAGCGCACCGCACGCGTCCGGCGCCGGAACATGTCCACCGCGTAGACGCCGATCCAGGCCGAGAAGGAGACGGCGAGCAGGATCAGGAAGGTGATGAAGGAGCCCAGGAAGCTCTTCGCGACCAGCATCAGCAGCAGGCCGCCGACCAGCGAGATCACGGCGTTGATGCTGACGGCCAGGGCGCGCGGCAGCTTGACGCCCATGGTCTGCGCGGTGAAGCCGGCCGAGTACATGGAGAGGCTGTTGATCAGCAGCATGCCCACGATCGCGGTCAGCAGGTAGGGCACGGCCAGCCAGGTCGGCAGCAGGTCACCGAGGAAGGAGACCGGGTCCGCGGCCTCGGCCAGACCGGGGGAGGCCACCGCCATCACGGCGCCCATCAGCACCATCGGCACCATGACCAGGCCGGCGCCGGAGACCGTCACGCCGACGATCTTCTTGCCGGAGGCGGAGTGCGGCAGGTAGCGGGCGAAGTCCGGGCCGGTGGGGACCCAGCTGATGCCGCCGGCGGCGATGGTCCCGATGCCGGCGATCATCATCGCGGTGGTGCCCGCGGGCTTGGAGAAGACCTCGCTCCAGTGCATGGTCGCGACGAGGTAGCCCAGCACCAGCACGCTGAACACACCGAAGAGGTACGTGGACCAGGTGTTGCAGACGTTGAGCGCCTTCCGGCCCATGCCGGAGACCAGGAAGGTGCAGGCGACGAACGCGAACAGTGTGATCACGATCAGCGCGGTGTTGCTCTTGACGCCGAAGAGCAGGTCGAGCACGGTCAGCACGGCGTATGCACCGGTGACGGCGTTGATCGTCTCCCAGCCGAACCGGGCGATCCAGAGGATCGCGCCGGGGAAGAGGTTCCCGCGCACCCCGAAGGTGGCCCGGGAGAGGGTCGCACCCGGCGCCCCGCCCCACTTGCCGGAGACCGACAGCACTCCGACCAGGCCGAACGAGACCAGCGCGGCGCACGCGGCGACGATCAGGACCTGCCAGAAGTTCAGCTGGTTCAGCACCACCAGGGCGGCACCCATGGTGAGCAGCAGGACGCTGATGTTCGCCGCGACCCAGGTCGGGAAGAGCTCGCGGACTCTGCCCTGACGCTCGTGGTCGGGGACGGGTTCGATTCCGCGCGTCTCTATCGCGCCGGCGGCGGTGTCGGCGGTGGACGTGTTGTCCATGAGGGGGGCTCCGGGCGTGTGAAGCGGTAGTAAATCGGGCAAATGGAACATTTATGGAACTCTTCGCGCGTAGCGCGGGAGTTGAGTCATCCTACTTTGTTCCGGATGCATCCCGATTGCACTGCCCTGCCGCTCGCCGCCCGGAGCCCTCCGGCGGAGCGCCACCCTTGCTGGAGCGCCGCCGCTCGGTGGCGCGCAGCCCGTCAGGCCGCGGCGCCCGGGGCGATCCGGGGCGGCGTCCAGTCGGCGTGCTTGAGGACGGTCCGCATCATCGCGCCGGGCGGAGTCAGGCGGATCGCGGCGTTGCGCAGGCGGACCGCGAGCGGGTTGGCGAGCTGCTGGCCCATCCGGCCGGCCCGGCGGGCGTCCCGGGCCACGGTCTGGCTGCGCGGGCGGCGGACCGCGTCGTAGCGGGCGAGCGCACCCTCCACCGTCGGGCTCGCGGCGACGGCGGCGGCGAGGGTCACCGCGTCCTCGAGGGCCTGGCAGGCGCCCTGGCCGAGGTGGGGCGTCATGGCGTGCGCCGCGTCGCCGAGCAGCGCGACCCGGCCCGAGACGTACGAGGACAGGGGGGTGACCAGCGCGTTGACGTCGTGGTGCAGCACCGCCTCCGGCTCGGTCGCCGCCAGCAGCGCGGGGATCGGGTCGTGCCAGCGGGCGAAACGGCGGCGGACCTCGGCCAACGGGTCCCGGTAGCGGACCCCGGCCGGAGCGTTCAGGACGGCATGCCACTCGGCCCGACCGTCCGGGAAGGCGATGTGGCCGAACTCGGCCCCGTGGCCCCAGGTCAGCTCGAAGTCGGTGGTCAGCCCCGCGACCGGGCGCTCGGTGATCGCCCGCAGGACGGTCGAGCCGCTGTACGCCGGCCCGGGGTGGGCCGGGAAGAGGCGGCGTCGGATCCGGCTGTTGATGCCGTCGGCCGCGACCACGAGGTCGGCCGCGACGGTGCTGCTGCCGTGGCTCACGGTGATCCGGTCGGGGGCGCTGGTGTCGAGGTCGGTCACCTCCGCGCCGATCACCAGGGACTCGGCGGGCAGCGCCTCGCGCAGGATCCGGTGAAGGTCCGCCCGGGGGATGCCGACGATCGGTGCGCCCAGCTCGCGCTCCAGTGCCGCGCCGTCCATAGCGGCGAGGCGGCGGCCGTCCGGGGTGCGGGTGCCGCCGGTGTACTGCCGCCGGGACGCCGCCTCGATCGCCTCCGCCACCCCGAGCGTCGCGAGTGCCCGCATTCCGTTGGCCGCCAGGGAGATCCCGGCGCCGGCGTCGTCCAGGACGGCCGCCCGCTCGATCACGGTCACCTGCCACCCCGCCAGTCGGAGCCCGATCGCGGCGGCCAGTCCGCCGATCCCGCCCCCGACCACCACCGCGCTGTTGCCGCTGCTCATGCCCGGTCCTTCCCCTGTCGCCGTGCTGCCTTCTACAGCTGTAGAACGAGCGTACTACGGGCTTACGGGAGGCGGTGGAGGGGTGGGGTCGGGCTGGTGGGCGGGCGCTCGGGGTGGGTGCCGGGGGCGGGGCGCCGCTCCGGCGGGAGGTGTCGGCCCGGTAGAAAGGGGGGATGCGGCGAGATCGGGACCAGGGCCAGGGGCGGGACCAGGGAAAGGGGCAGGATCAGGGGCAGGGGCAGGGGCAGGGGCAGGGGCAGGGGCAGGGGCAGGGGCAGGGGCAGGGGCAGGGCGCGGGCGCTGTCGCGAGGCCGGACCGGCGGACCGTGCTGGCGGACGCGGCGATCGGCGTGCTCGCGGACGCGGGCGTGCGGGGGCTGACCCACCGGGCGGTGGACGCGGCAGCCGGGCTGCCGGTCGGCACCACCTCGGCGTATCTGCGGACCAGGCAGGCGCTGCTGACCGCGCTGGTGCGACGGCTGGTCGAGCTGGACCAGCGTGAACTGCAGGCCCTGGGGGAGCGGGCGGTGCTCCGATCGGCGGACGAACTGGTGGAGAGCATCCGGGAGTTGATGCGACGCCGACTGACCGGTGAGGGGCGGCGACGCTCGCTCGCCCGGTACGCCTGTGCGGTGGAGAGCGTACGCGACCCCGAGCTGCGGGAGATCCTCGTGCCGCGGGAGAACGCGGGGCGGGCCGTCGTCCGGGCCTTCCTGGCCGATCAGGGTGTCGCCGACCCGGACGGGCGGACCGCCACGCTGCTGGCCTGCATCGACGGGCTGGTCTTCGACCGCCTGGTCGGCGGCGGTGAGACCGGGCCCGACGAACTCCAGGGGCTGGTGACGGCCGCCCTCCGCGGGGCGACGGGTGGTTAGGGCGGCCGGGGTGGCGGCCGGGCGGGTGGCCAGGACGGTGAGCCTTGTTCTGTCGCAGCCGATCGCCGAATAGCGGTCGAGCCCCGGGCCGGGGGTGACGCCGGAAGCCCATGGCCCGGCCGGCGGTTGCCGTTCATCCATCGGGTTGGGTGAACTACCGTCAGGTCAAACAACCGTCAAGTTGGTTTATTCACAGAATGTTCCGGGGGAGAGCGACAGGAAGTCAGGGACAATTCGGCCGCCACGAGGTCTTCACAGGGAGATCTCAGACTGACAGGCTGGGGCCGCCCTTTCAGTACGGAGGAGGTTCCTTGTCCCGTATATCCACGTTGGCCGGAGCGGTCACCTGCGCGCTCGCCCTTGTCACCGGAACCGCTGTGGCCGCGTCGGCCGCGCCGATCGATCAGGCCCCGGGTGCGGCGGCCGCCGAAGCGAAGGTCGACCCCGTCGACTGGAAGCCCTGTAACCCCGACCCGACCAAGCCGGACCCGGGCGGCTTCGACTGTGCCGTCTACCCCGTGCCGCTGGACTACGACGACCCGTCGGGCCAGAAGGTCGGCATCGCCATGATGCGGCACCGCGCCAGCGACCCGGCCAAGCGGATCGGTTCGCTGTTCCTCAACCCGGGCGGTCCCGGCGGCAGCGGCTACATGTGGGCGACCACCACCCGCTTCGGCGCCGAGGTGCAGGCCAAGTTCGACCTGGTCGGTTTCGACCCGCGCGGGGTGGCCCGGAGCAACCCGCTCAAGTGCTTCAAGACCCAGGAAGAGGCCGACGCGGTCAACAACCGCATGGTGGGCGTGCCCGTCACCAAGGCCGAGGTCGACGAGACGCTGGACGCCGACCAGGACTACACCGACGCCTGCAGCAAGAACGCCGGCCCGCTGATCGAGCACATGTCGACCATCAACGTGGTCCGCGACCTCGACCGGATGCGTCGCGCCGTCGGTGACTCCCAGCTGACCTTCGCCGGGTTCTCCTACGGCACCCTGATCGGTTCCACCTACGCCGCCATGTACCCGAACAAGGTGCGTGCGGTCATCGTCGACGGCAACGTCGACCCCAACCTTCGCCTGCACAACGGCCTGGAGTACGACCGCCAGCGGGCGGGCGGCTTCGAGATCGCCCTGGACGAGTTCCTCAAGCGCTGCCAGGCCGCCGGCGCCCCGCGCTGTGCCTTCGGCGACGGCGACACCCGCGCCAAGTTCGACGCGCTCCGCGACCACCTGCGGACCAGCCCGATCACGCTGTCGAACGGCTCCCAGGTGACGCTGAGCAGCTTCACCAGCGAGGTGGCCAGCGCGCTGTACTCGCAGGCCAAGCTGGCTCCGCTGGCGAAGTCGCTGCAGGCCACCTACCAGGTGATGCAGAAGCCGGCCGCGGCCGCCCTGCTGGCGCCGAAGGCGAACGTCTCCGACGACGAGGCCAACCAGCTCACGGTGAACGTCCCGCGGGCGCTGCGCGAGGCCCCGGCCGACTCCGAGTACGCCGGTGACGACTCCTACATGGGCGTCAACTGCCAGGACAAGCCGTACCCGTCGAACGACCGGGTGTTCGCCAACGTCGCCCGCGCGTGGGAGAAGGAGTCGCCGACCTTCGGCCGCTACCAGGCCTTCGACGCCCCGGCGTGCGCGAGCTGGCCGGCCCCGGCCCGGGACGCCGAGCGCTTCACCGGCCCCTGGAACAAGAAGACCTCCAACACGGTGATGGTGGTCGGCAACCTCTATGACCCGGCCACCCAGTACAAGTTCGCCCAGCGGATGCAGCAGGAGCTGGGCAACGCCGTGCTGGTCAGCGTGGACTCCATCGAGCACTGCGCCGTCGGCCGTAGCAAGGCGCTGAACGCGCTGGTCACCCGTTACCTGGTGGACGGCACCGCGCCGCAGCCGGGCCAGCTGCTCAAGCCGGACGCCGAGATCTTCCCGGCGGCCTGAGGGATCTCCTCTCGAACGACCGGCCGTTGAGGCCGGGGCTGTGGTGGCCGACGATCCCGTCGGCCACCACAGTCGTGTGCGGCGGCCCGGACTCCGGGGCGGGCGGAGGCAGCGCAGGGTGCGGAGGGCGGGGAGCGCGCGGAGATTGTGGAGAACGCGGCAGAAGATCGTCATCGAACCTCCCGGTGGAGCGGATTCCAGCGACTTGCGGTGGACCGTAGTCGATGCCACTGACAATCGGCACCTGATTTATCGGTGCGGCAGCCCGCTTCCAGGGCGCGGGAAATGACGTACAGTCACATTAATTCGTAAATGAATTCACAAAGCCGAATACGGCTGTTAGCGTGCCGCTCGCCATACTCTCTCGAACCCGAGAAAGCGGGGGAAGCGCATGCGAAACGAATTCTCCGGCCGGTCCGCTCCTGAGCCGCGGCTCGCGCGGGGCGCCGAAGCGAGCTGCACTGAGCCGAGTTGCACTGAGCCGAGCGGCGCCGGGTTGGGCAGAGCGGGGCCGGGCCGCGGGGGCGTTGGTACCGCCCGCCGCACCCCGGCCCGTAGTCCCCCCGTAGCCTCGGCCCGCCGCCGCTAGGCGGCCTGCTCCGCCTCCTCCTCGAGGATCCGTCCGTCGTGGAGTTCGATGACCCGGTCGGCGAGGTTCATCAGCGTCGGGTCGTGGGTGGCGACCAGGACGGTGACGCCCTCGCTCCGGACCACGGCGCGCAGCAGCTCCATGATCGAGCGGCCGGTCTCCGAGTCCAGCTGGCCGGTGGGCTCGTCGGCGATGATCAGGCCGGGGTCGTTGGCCAGTGCGCGGGCGATCGCGACGCGCTGCTGCTGGCCGCCGGAGAGCTCGCCGGGCCGCTGGTTGGCGTGGTCGGCGAGGCCGACCAGGGCGAGCAGGGTGTGTGCGCGCTCCTCGCGCTCGGCCGGCGGGACCTTGCGCAGTCGCATCGGCACGCCGACGTTCTCGGCGGCGGTGAGCATCGGGATCAGTCCGAAGGACTGGAAGACGAATCCGATCCGCTCCCGCCGCAGGGCGAGCCGGCCGTCCTCGTCCAGGCCGCCGAGGTCGGTGCCGTCCAGGACGATGCTGCCACTGGTCGGTGCGTCCAGGCCGCCGACCAGGTTGAGCAGGGTGGTCTTGCCGGATCCGGAGCGGCCCTTGAGTGCGGTGAGTTCACCGCGCTCGATGGAGAAGTCGATGCCGCGCAGGGCGTGGACGGTCCGCTCCCCGCTGCCGAAGCTGCGCCGCAGATCGGACACGGCCACCATCGGGCCGGTGGCCGTCAAGGTGGTGTCGGCGGCCTGGTCTTGCGTCATGCGGCGTCCCCCTGGGGTGGTGACTACCCGGTTCTGTTCGGGTCAACGGGTGAGGTGGTTTCGTGGGTTCAACCTCCCGAGCAGAGAATTCGAAAAAGAGAAGTTCCCTGGTCAGAAGGAGGTCGGCGAACCTGAGGTCATGAAGTGTGCATGGCATTTCATCGGCTTCTCCCCGCTGGGGATGTCACCAATAGAAAGAATTTGCTCATTGCTTACTTGATTCGCGCAAGTCCCTTCCGTTCCCGGATCAGATCTGACAGCATCGTCCGCTATCCGGCGACCGATGCCGGTGATCACTGCGCCGGTACGCCCGTGGGGTGCCCGTCCGTGACCGACGAGGGTCCGGAACGGATCGACGGGTGGGGGCTGGACCGCGACCGGGTCTGAGACCGGGGGAGGAACTTGATGCTCGGCTTCGTCGTGCGCAGAGTGCGCGGGCGACTGCCGCTGGCTGCTGCCGTCCTGCTGACGGTACTGATCACCACGGCGGTACTGACCGCTCTGGTGACCTTCAACAGCAGTGTCGGCCAGGCCGGCCTGCGGCAGGCGCTCCAGGGACCGGGCCATGCCCGGACCGCTGTGGTGGTGACCGCGGAACACGGCTCCGACCAGCGGCAGAAGGACGAGGAGGCGCTCGCCTCCTACCGGCAGAAGCTCTTCGGGGACCTACCGGTCCACACCGACAGCCTGCTGCGCAGCCGTTCCTTCGGCCTGTCGGGCGCTGACGCCCCGGCGGCCGGGACCGGTGCGGCCCCGGGTGCTCCGGCGGGCGGTCAGTCCAGCACGGACAAGGTCGACCTGACGGTCCTCGCGGATCTCGACCGCTCCCGGGTGAGCCTGGTCGCCGGTGCCTGGCCGGGTGCCGCCACCGGTCCGGTCCGCTCCGCGGCCCCGCAGGTCGCCGTGCCGCAGACCATGCTGGCCCGGCTCGGCCTGACCGCCCAGGCGCTGCCCGTGGACGTCCCGCTCACCGACCGGCTCGACGGCACGGCGCTGACCGTCCGGGTGACCGGCGTCTACCGGGCCGCCGACCCGTTCGCCGCGTACTGGCGCATCGACCCGGTCGGCGGCCACGAGGTCGAGACCGGCGGATTCACCACCTACGGCCCGATGATGGTCGACCGGAGCGCCTTCGCGGCCGGCGCCCTGCCGCAGAGCAGCCGCGGCTGGCTGCTCGACGCCGACTTCGCGGGCGTCGACCAGGACACGGCCGAGGCCATCGGCGACCGGGTCCAGCCGCTGGCCGACGACCTGCGGAAGACCTCCGGTCTCGCCGCCACCACCGAACTCCCCGATCTGGTGCGCGAGTTGTCGGCCAGTCTGATGGTCGCCCGGTCCACCCTGCTGATCGGCGCACTGCAACTCGCCGTGCTCGCCGCCGCGGCCCTGCTGCTGGTGGTCCGGCTGATCTCGGCCCGCCAGGAGCGGGAGAACGAACTGCTCGCCGCCCGCGGTGCCTCCGGCGCCCGGCTCGGCGGTTTCACCGCCCTGGAGGCGGTGCTGCTCGCCCTCCCGGCCGCGGTGTTCGCGCCCCTGCTCACCCCGTTCCTGGTCCGCGTCCTGGCCGGCCTCGGCCGTGCCCACCAGGTCGCCCTGGACACCCGGTTGAGCTGGATGCTCTGGCCGGTGGCCGTGGCCTGCGCCCTGCTGTGCATCGCGCTGGCCAGCGCGCCCGGCCTGCTGCGCGGCGCCGGTGCCGCGCTGCGCCGCAAGGCCGGCCGTCGCCAGGCGGTGGTCTCCGGCATCGTCCGCAACGGCGGGGACCTCGCAGTGCTCGCCCTGGCCGTGCTCGCCTACCAGCAACTCGACCAGTACGGCGGCGGACTGTCCGCCGACTCCTCCGGCCGGCTCGGCGTCGACCCGCTGCTGGTCGCCACCCCCACACTGGCGCTGTGTGCGGGGACGTTGGTGGTGCTGCGGCTGCTGCCGCTGGTCGCCCGGCTGGGTGCCCGGGTCGCCGCCCGGGGCAGCGGCCTCGGCCCGGCCATGGTCGGCTGGCAGCTGTCCCGTCAGCCCGCCCGGGCCAACGGGCCGGTGCTGCTGCTGGTGATGGCCGTGGCCACCGGCGTGCTCGCCCTCGGCCAGCACGCCACCTGGACCGCCTCCCAGCGCGACCAGGCCGCCTTCGGTACGGCCGGCGGCCTGCGCATCTCCGGCGCGCACACCGCGCTGATGGGCCAGGGCGGACGCTACGGCGCACTGCCCGGCGGCGACCGGCTGATCCCGGTCTACCACGAGCAGCAGCCGCTCCAGAACGGCACGGGCCAGCTGCTCGCCCTGGACACGGCCGCCGTCGCCGACCGCGTCCCGATCCGCGCCGACCTGCTCAACGGGGCCGACCGGGCGGCGGTGTTCGGCCCGCTCGCCCAGCCGGCGCCGACCGGCGTCAAGGGCGGGGTCCCGCTCCCCGGCCGCCCGCTGCGGATCGACGCGGACCTGTCCATCCGGCAGACGGTCGACAACACGGGCCTGTACACCGGCCGGTACCCGATGGCCCCCTCCCCGCCGGAGGTGACGCTGCTGCTGCGGGACCGCAACGGCTACGTCCACAAGGCCCCGTTCGTCGGCCTCCCGGTCAGCGGCCAGCAGCACGCCTCGGCCCCGCTGACCACGCTGGTCGACGCGCCGATGGGCTCCGTCGCCGCGCCGCTGACCCTGGTCGGGGCGACCGTCTCCTACAGCGACCGGGCCGAGGGCGAGGTGACCGTCGGCCGGCTGGCCGTCTCGGACAGCGCCGACGGCCCCGCGACCGAGGTCCCGGTGCCGGCCGGCCTCTCCTGGCAGGGGGACCTGGTCGACGGTCCGGCGCTCAGGAGCGGGGAGGCCCCGTTCGTCACCGTCGCGCCCGAACCCGCTGACGCCGGGCGGCTGTTCACTGCCGCCTACCGCTTCGCGAAGGGCACCGGCCTCTCCCTGCGGGCCGCTCTCGGCATCGCCGGGGCGGACGCTCCGACGACCGTGTCCGGAGTCGCCACCAAGGACTACCTGAAACTCATCGGCGGCTCCGCCGGCGACGTCGTCCGGGTGCCGTTCGCCGGGGGCGTCGTCCCGGTCAAGATCACCAAGGCGATCGAGGCCGTGCCGGTCGGCGGCCGCAGCGCGCTGGTCGTCGACCTCGACACCGTGGCGCGGCTACTGGCCGCGCAGGGCCGGGCGCTGCCCAGCCACGCCGAGTGGTGGCTGCCGGCCACCGGGCCCGGCGACCGCGCTCCGGCCGAACTGGCCGCCGCGCTGCGGGCCGCCCCGGGCACCCAGGACGTCCAGCTCTACGACGAGGTCACCGAGGGAATGCTCAGCGACCCGGTGGGCGCCGCCCCGCAGAACGCGCTGATGGCCATCGCGCTCGTCACCGCCCTGCTCGCCGCGATCGGCTTCGTCGCCGCCGTGGCCGGCTCCGCCCACGAGCGCGCCCGGGACTCCGCGCTGCTGCTCGCCCTGGGCGCGCCGCGCAAGCAGGTCACCCGTACCGTCGCGGCCGAACAGGCGCTGCTGGTCGGGCTCGGCGGGACGGTCGGGCTCGCCCTCGGCGCCCTGCTGGTCCACCTGATCGTCCCGTTCGTCGTCCTGACACCCGCCGCCCACCGCCCCTTGCCCGAGGCCCTGATCGACCTGCCCGTCGGCCAGGCCCTGCTGTTCGCGGCCGCGATCGCTGTCGCCCCGCTGCTGTCGGCCTTCCTGATCGGACGCCGCCGTCGAGACGTGGCCAACCGGCTGCGCCACGTGGAGGAGATGTGACCACCCAGGCCGGCACCAGCGTGCCCGTCCCCGACACCGCCCACCGCCCCGCGCGTTGGGTCCCCACCAGGCTGCGGGCGAACCCGCTGGCCGCGCTGCTCATGGCAGTGCTCGCATTCGTCACCGTCTTCCTGGCGGCGGCCTTCCCGCGGATCGCGGACCGGGGCGCGGACGCGGCGCTGCACGACTTCGTCGGCCAGAAGGGCCTCAACGCGACCAGCCTGCAGGTCACCTCCCGGACGCAGGGCGACGACAACGCCGTCGTGCTCGACCGGGTGCAGCGGCAGCTGACCGGCACGGTCGGCCGACAGCTGACGCTGGCCCAGGCGGGCCAGGCCCACGGCACCCGTGCCCTCAGCGGGCGCACCATGCGCAATCGGGAGTACGTCCGGCTCTCGGACAGCACCGACCCCGAGCTCGGGCTGTTCTACCTCCAGGACCTGGCCGACCGGGCCACCCTCACCGACGGCACCTGGCCGACTCCCGGCACCCGCGACGGTCCGCTGCCCATCGTGCTGAGCAGGACGGCCGCCGACACCATCCACATCAAGCTCGGTGACGTCATCGACAACGGCGTGGACGGACCGGGCGCCCAGCGGACCACCGTGGTGGTCGGCTTCTACCGGATCAACGACCCCCAGGACCCGTTCTGGGACAACCTCGGCTGCCCGGCCCGGGCCTGCCTCAAGCCGGTGCCCGAGCACGAGCACTGGGCGACCAGCGGGTTCGTCGACGGCGATAGCCTGCCCGCGCTGGCCCGCTGGGGCGCGGGCGCCGAGAACTTCTGGCGGCTGCCCGTCGACCCCGCCTCGCTGCGCGCCGACCAGCTCGGCCGGACCAGGACCACGGTCAGCTCCTTCCTGACCGGGCCCGGTGCCACGGCCCTGTCCAGGGCCACCCTGCGCGGCGACCTGCGGACCGGCTCCAACCTCCCCGACATCCTGAGCCGGGCGGACGACCGCTACCGGGCGTCGCTGCCGCTCAGCACGATCGGTCCGGCCGGTGTCGCGGGTGTCGCGATCGTGGTGCTGTTCCTCGCGGCAGCGCTGACCACCGACCGGCGCGGCGCGGAGATCCGGTTGCTGCGGGCCCGCGGTGGCTCGCGGACCGGGGTGTTGGGGCGGTTGGTGGGTGAGGGCGCGGTGACGGTGCTGCCGGCCGCGGTGGCCGGTGCGGCGCTGGCGGTGGTGCTGCTGCCGACGCCGCGCTGGGAGGGCGCGGTGCTGGCGGCGGCGGTGGCGGCGCTGATCGCGTTGCTGGCCTTCCCGGCGCGTGCGGCGCTGTTGTGGTCGCGTGGGCGGGGGGCCGGTGGTCGGCGTCGGCTGGTGGGTGAGCTGGCGGTGCTGGCGGTCACCGTGGCGGCCGTGGCCGAGGTGAGGCGCCGGGGTGTGGGCACGGGTGGCGGGTTGGACCCGCTGCTGGTGGCCGCGCCGCTGCTGCTCGCGGTGACGGGTGGGCTGGTGCTGGCGCGGATCGAGCCGGTGGTGGTCGGGCGGTTGGCGGCGCTGGCCGGGCGGGGCCGTGGTCTGATCGCGTTCCTGGGCCTGGCCCGGGCGGCCCGGGACAGCACGGGGCGGCGCCGGCCCTCCGTGCTGCCGCTGCTCGCCCTGCTGATCGCCGTGACCACCACCGGTTTCGGTGCAACCGTGCTGGACACCGTCGACCACGTCCGCACCCGGGCCGCACGGATCGCCACCGGCGGGGACATCAGCGTCTCGCTGCCCGACTACGCGACCCTCGGCGAGTCCTTCACCAAGGTCGCCGACGCCCTGCCCGGCGTCCACGCCTCCACCGCGGTCTGGGTCGAGCCCAAGGCCCGCTTCGTCGGCGCCGACCAGGACTACACCGAGGCGTACCTGGTGCTGGTGGAGCCGGCGGCCTACGCCGAGATCTCCCGCACGGTCGGGGTCGGCGAGTTCGATGCGGCGAAGCTGGCCGGGACCTCGGGCGGCCGGGACACCCCGGTGCCCGCCCTGGTCAGCCGCGACCTGACCAAGCGCCTGGCGGCCGGGCCGGCCCGGGTGCGCACGCCCAACGGCAACGACCTGCACCTGAGCGTCGCCGCGACCGTCGCCGCGACCCCGGCCCTGCCCGACCCGGGCAAGCCCTTCGTCGTGGTTCCGGCCGGTCCCGCCTGGGAGCGCCTGCCGGACGCGAAGCGGGTGAACAAGTGGTTCGCCGTCGGGGACATCGACCCCGAGCAGGTCAGGTCGGCCCTGCGGGACAACGGCGGTGCCCAGCCGACGGGTCTGGCCAAGCTGGTCGCGGACGACGCCGCGGCCGCCGGCAAGGGAACCCACGGCCTGCCCGTGGGGTACACGGTGCACAGCAGCGCGGAGACGGTCACCGCACTCGCCGACGATCCGTTGCAGCACGCCGCCGAGCGGCTGTTCTGGTACGCGGCCGCCGCCGGAGCCGGCTACGCCCTGCTCGCCGTGCTGCTGACGCTGTTCCGCGCCGCACCCGACCGCACCGCCGTCCTCGCCCGGCTGCGCACCATGGGCCTGCGGCCCCGCCAGGGCCTGGCGCTGATCATCACCGAGGCACTGCCGCAGACGCTCGCGGCCGCCGTCGGCGGCGGCCTGGTCGCCCTCGCGGCCGTCGCCCTGCTCGGCGGCGCCTTCGACATCTCCACCCTGGTCGGCGCCAAGGTCGGTGAGGTCATCACCCCCGTCCTCCTGCCGGTCCTGCTGCCCACCGCGGGCCTGGCCCTGCTGGTCGGCCTCGGCATCGTCCTGGAGACCCTCGTCGCCGGTCGACGCCAGATCGCCACCGAACTCCGAGCGGGGGAACAGTCATGACACCGCGACGGGCACCGGCCGGGGCCGCCGCCGTGGGAACGGCCTGCACCGGACCGACCACCGGAACCGGACCGGCCACCGGAACCGGACCGACCGGACGGGCCGCACAGACCGGCCGGGCCGCACAGACTGACCGCACCGACCGGACCTACCGGACCGTCGAGACAGGAGAGCAGCCGTGAAGAGCACTTCCCAGGAGCGGCCGGCGGTCGAGGCTCCCAGCCTGCAGGAGCTCCGGCAGCGGGCCCTGGCCGCCGCCTCGCCCAAGGCCTACGGAGCGGGCGCGGCCATCGTCTGCGACCGGCTGGTCCGGATCTTCAGCGCCGAGGGGATCGAGGTCCAGGCCCTGCAGGGTCTGGAGCTGACCATCCAGCAGGGCGATCTGGTCGCCCTGGTCGGCGCCTCCGGCAGCGGCAAGTCGACCCTGCTGACCATCCTCGCCGGCCTCGACGTGCCGACCGCGGGCACCGCCACCGTCGCGGGCTGCGACCTGCTGGAGATGGCCGCCAAGGAACGGCTGCGCTACCGCCGAGAGGTGGTCGGCTTCATCTGGCAGCAGACCGCCCGCAACCTGCTGCCGTTCCTGACCGCCGCCGAGAACGTCGCGCTGCCGATGCAGTTGCGCGGCCGACGGAGCGGGGCGAGCGGCTCGAAGCAGCAGGCCGCTCGGGTGGCCGAGCTGCTGGAGGCCCTGGAGATCGGGGACCTCGCCCACCGGCGCCCCAACGAGCTCTCCGGCGGTCAGCAACAGCGGGTCGCGATCGCGGTGGCGATGGCCAACAACCCGCCGGTGCTGCTCGCCGACGAGCCGACCGGTGAGCTGGACTCCGAGACCGCGGGGGTGATCTTCGAGTCCTTCCGCACCGTCAACCGGGAGCTCGGCACCACCGTCGTGATCGTCACCCACGACCCGATGGTCGCGGGCGAGGTCCGTCGCACGGTGGCCATCCGGGACGGGCGGACCAGCAGCGAGGTGCTGCGCCGCACCGTGACGGACGAGCACGGTGAGGAGTCGGTCAGCGAGCGCGAGTACGTGATGCTCGACCGCGCCGGACGGGTTCAGCTGCCCGTCAAGTTCCTGGAGTCGCTCGGTATGGAGCACCGGGTGGCGGTCGACCTCGCGGCCGACCACATCGAGGTCCGTCCGGACGACCTCGCGGGGAGCTGAGATCGGGGGAGCTGAGATCGCGGGAGCCGAGGGGCGGTTCCTCAGCCGTCGCCGCCCGTCCGCTGGAAGAGGCCGCTGCCCTCGGCCTCCTGTCGGAGGTCGGGCGGCGCGGTTCCGCCGGTGCGCTCCCCCCGGGAGGGGGCGGTGCAGCGGGCGAAGAGGAACAGGGCACCGGCCGCCGCGGCGAGGATGCCGAGCGCGGTCAGGACGCGTAGCCAGGTCAAGGGGTGCCTCCTGGGGGCGGTGCGAGGGAGCGCCGCCGGGGTGTATCGGCAGCTCGGCCCGCACGGTCGAGCGCCCACGGTGGGGGTTCTTCCCGTCGACTGGTGCGCAACAGGTGGCCTACGCGGGCGCTCGAAGCACCGGAGGGGCGCGTCACATGGCGTCGCGCGCCCCCGTGGCGGTGGTGACGGCCCGACCGGTCCGCTCCTCGGCCAGCGCGCGCAGGGCCGGCAGGTCGGGCTTGCCCAGCCCGGTCAGCGGGATCGCCGGCAGGAGCAGGACGGTGTCCGGGACGCACCGGGCGTCCCCGCGCTCCCGGGCCCACTGGCGCAGCTGGTCCGCCGTCACCCGGGCGTGCGGAGCCACCGCGACGGCGGCGTGGACGCGCTCCAGGCGGTCCGGGTCGGTGCTGGTGAACATCACCGCCTCGCGCACGTCCGGATGGCTGCGCAGCGGCTCCTCGACCTGATGAGGGAACACATTGTGCCCCTCGACAATCGCTATCGCGTCCCGTCGGCCCGACACCGTCAGATAGCCCGCCGCGTCCAGGCTGCCCAGGTCCCCGGTGTGCAGCCAGCCCTCCCGCAGCACCCGCGCGGTCAGCTCCGGGTCCCGCCAGTAACCGGCCATCGCGGTCGGGGTACGGACGCAGATCTCCCCGGTCCGGCCCGGCGGCAGCGGCGCACCCTCCTCGTCCAGGATCCGCACCCCGGTGTCCGGGTACGGGCGCCCCGCGGTCGTCAACAGCCGTGGGTCCAGGTGCTCGTCCGGGCTCAGCCGGGAGACCGGCCCGCACTCCGTCAGGCTGTACGTCTGGTGCAGCACCCGGCCCAGCCGCCGGGTCGCCTCCGCCAGCCGGCGCGGCGAGGGCGGACAGCCCGTGTACCCGACCCGGCGCAGGCTGCCGGTGTCCGTCCCGGCCAGCAGCGGGTCGTCCAGCAGCCGGTAGAGCAGGTGCGGCGGCAGGTACACCCGGGACACCCGGTGCCGCTCCACGGCCGTGAGCACCTCCTCGGCCGCGAAACCCTCCTGCAGCACCACCGCGCCCCCGGCGGCCAGGGCGAGGTCCGCACTCGTGCCGCCGCCGTGCGCCAGCGGGGTGCAGAGCAGGAAGGACGCCCCGGACAACAACGCGGGCCGGGGCGGACGGGCGAAGCGGCGCAGCACGCCCTTCGGCCGACCGGTGGTACCGCTGGTGAACCGGATCGCCATCACGTCCTCGGGGCGGCAGCGCGGCTTCAATGGGGAAGCGGAGCAGGCCGCGGCGAGCTCCGCGAGGTCCGTGCCGAAGGCCGTCGGGCCGAGGGCGAACACCCCCGCGGCGGGCAGCGCCCGCGCCACCGCCCCGGCCGCCGCGGCGTACCGGAGGGGGTCGAAGACCAGTGCCGCGGTCTCGGCGAACCCGGCCAGCGCCACCAGTTCGGAGACCGGGAGGTCCGGGCCGGGCATCGCCACCCGGCAGCCCAGCAGGTTGGCCGCCAGCCGGACCAGCACCGCCTCCGGGGTGTTCCCGGCGAGCACGGTGACGCCGTCCCCGGGCCCGAGCCCGGCCCGGTCCAGCGCGCGGGCCGTCCGGAACACCGAGTCCAGGCAGTCCTGGGCGGTCAGCGCCGTGGTGCCGCAGGACAGGGCCGTCCGGCCCGGATCCCGCGCCAGTCCGTCCAGCACCAGCCCGGTGTACGTCCCGCCGGCCTCTGTCATGCCCACCCTTCCCGTGTCTGACGAGGCGTCAGTCTAGGGTGCGGCGGCATCACGGGTGCCGTGCGGGTGGGGCCCGCTCCTGGCGTCGGCGTCGGCGTCGGCGTCGTGCCGGGACGGGGACGGGCGCCCGGCTTGTTAGGGTCGGCGGTCGATCGGACGGGGACCGAACGGGGAACGGGGAGCGGTGGACAGCGGCGAGGCGGGGACGGCGGAGATGACGGCGGCGGAGATCACGGCGGCGGCGGTGCAGGCGCCGCGTGGGGTGCTGGACCTGCGGGGCGAGGCCGGGGCGCGGTTCGTCGTGCGGTACCCGGCCGGGGCCGTGGTGGTGGTGTCCGGCCTGCCGGGAGCCGGCAAGAGCACGCTGCTGCGCCGCTGGGCGGCCGGCGGCGAGGCCGCGACGGTGGACCCGCGGACGGTGCACGAGGCCTGCGAGGCGGTGATGCCCGCGCGCCTGCCGTACGCGGTCTACCGGCCGTGGGCGCGACTGGAGCACTTCCGGCTGCTGCGGAGCTCGGTACGGCGCGGCGGCCCGCTGCTGGTGCACGACTGCGGCAGCCGCGCCTGGATGCGACGTTGGCTCGCCCGGGAGGCCGGCCGGCAGGGCCGCGAACTGCACCTGGTGCTGCTCGACGTCGGCGCCGCCACCGCCCTCGACGGCCAGCGGGCGCGCGGACGGCACGCCTCCGCCCGGGTGTTCGCCCGGCACCACCGGGGCCTGGCCCGGCTGTCGGCGGAGTTCACCCGGTACGCCCGGGCCGGCGGACCGCAGCCGACCCCGGAGGCGGCCTCCGTGCTGCTGCTGGACGCCGTCTCCCGGTCGAGGGCGGCGGCGGTCGCCTTCGGGGCGGTGCGCTGAGGATCAGCGGTGGGCCACGGGGTGGAGCCCGAGGGGCGCAGGAGGTCGGCGTCCACCCGCACCGTGACCCAGCACTGCCGGCTGCGGCCACCAGCCCGAACGGCGCCCGGTCGACCTCCTTCCAGAGCCCGGCGGCATAGGTGACTCGGATCGGCGGCGGGCCCGCCGCGAGGAACTCGGGGGCCGGCCCATCGATTCGGCGAGCACGGCATGATGGTCCGTCCGGAGTCGGAGGGGAGACGGGCGGATGGCGGACGAGGTGGAACGGGGCGTTCCCGAGCGGGTGTTGGCGGCCGAGCGGGGCGCCGCCCGGCTGGAGTTCGGGAGGAGCTGCACCCGGGAGGTCGGCCGGCTGCTGGCGTTCGCCGCGGCGGTCAAGCCGGGCGGGACGGTCGCCGAGAGCGGCACGGGTGCGGGCGTCGGTACGGCCTGGCTGCGCAGCGGGCTGGGGCCGGGGAGCCGACTGGTCACCGTCGAGCGGGACGGGCGACTGGCCCGGGAGGCTGCGGCGTTGTTCGAGGGGGACGAACGGGTGCAGGTGCTGCACGGGGACTGGCGGCTGCTGGAGGAACACGCGCCGTTCGACGTGTTCTTCTGCGACGGCGGCGGCAAGCGCGACGACCCCGACCGCGTGGTCGAGCTGCTTGCTCCTGGCGGCCTGTTGCTCATGGACGACTTCACGCCCTCGCCGCACTGGCCGCCCCGCTACGGCGGTGAGGTCGACCGGCTGCGCCTGCACTACCTGACGCACCCGGCGCTGGAGGCGAGCGAGGTGCTGACCACGCCCGGCAGTTCGGCCGTGCTGGCCGTGCGACGGGCCTGACCGCGGCACGGTGGAGGGGATGAATGGAGGGGATGATGGGTGCATGGTGACGATCGAGACCTCCCGGCTGGTGCTGCGGCGCTGGCGCGAGAGCGACGTGCCGGTGATGGCCGAGGTGCACGCGGACCCGGAGGTGATGCGCTGGATCGGCGACCGGCGCGTCCTCACCCCGGAGCTGAGCCGTGCGGCGATCGAGCGGTGGGAACGGGCCTGGGAGGCCGAGGGCTTCGGGCTGTTCGCGGTGGAACTGCGCGAGACCGGTCAGCTCGCCGGGTTCACCGGCCTGGCGGTGCCGCTGTTCCTGCCCGAGGTGCTGCCCGCCGTCGAGATCGGCTGGCGGCTCGGCCGGTCGTTCTGGGGCCGGGGCATCGCCACCGAGGCGGCGACGGCGGCGCTGCGGTTCGGCTTCGAGGACTGCGGGTTGGAGCGGATCGTCAGCATCGCCCAGATCGGCAACACCGCCTCCGAGCGTGTGATGGCCAAGCTCGGTCTTCGGGTCGAGCGGGAGACCACCGTCCCCGGCAACGGCAACGCCGTCCGCGTCCACGAACTGACCCGCGCGCGGTACCTGGCCCGGGAGTCCTGACCGGGAAAACCGCTGGCCCCGGCCGGTGTTGCCCTCCTACGCTCGGCGGCAGTGGAGCGCCGAGCACGGGGGAACGGATGAGCAGGGCCGAGGCGGTACGGGCCGTCAACGCGCTGGGGGAGCGCTGGGTGGAGCAGGCCGACCTGCGGCGGGGGACGGTCCTGATGCCGGCCGGTGTCTGGCCGCTGCTCGGGCTGCTGGCCCCGGCCGGAAGCACCGCCGTCCAGGGCGAGTTGGCTCAGGCGCTCGGGGTGCCGGTCGCGGCCGCCGCCGAGCGCGCCCGTGACCTGCTCGGCCTGCTGCGGGACGTCCCGGCGGTGCGCTCCGCGCTGGGGGTCTGGGCCGACGACCGGCTGCGGCTGCGCCCGGACTGGCTGGCCTCCGTCCCGGCGGACCTGGTCGGGCGGCTGAGCGGTGACACGGAGCGGGACAAGAAGCTGCTGGACGCCTGGGCGAGCGAGCAGACCGACGGTGCGATCGACGAGATGCCGATCGAGTTGAACCCGGCCAGCCGCCTGGTGCTGGCCTCGGCGCTCACTCTCCGGACGGACTGGATCCGACCATTCCAGGACTCCGGCGGCTTCGGCGGGAACCACACGGACGACTGGGGCCGACCCGTCCGCTACCTGACCGGTGCGACGCGTCTGCTGGACCGCGCGGCCCTGTTGGAGACGCCTGCGGGCCCGGTCACCGAGTTCCAGGTGCTCGGGTACGGCGACATCACCGTCCACCTGCTGCTCGGCGAGCCCGGAGCCGATCCGGGCGGCGTGCTGGCGGCCGGGATCGGGTCGCTCTCGCAGCGGTACCGCCGTACCACCGCCGACCGGCTTCCGGTCGGCACCGCCGGCCCCGGGCTGACGATCGAGATGCTGCGGCGGTACGAGCCGGCGGACCTGCTGACCGTGGGCGTCCCGCAGTTCACCGTGGCGGCCGAACACGATCTGCTGGCCTGCAAGGATCTCTTCGGGCTGACGACGCTCAGCACCCCGTCCGAGACGGAGGACCGGCTGCCCGGCCTCCAGGTCGGCGGGCTGCCGCTGTTCGTCAACGGCGCGCGCCAGAAGGCCACCGCGACCTTCGGCGCCCGCGGGTTCCGGGCTTCCTCGGTGACGGCCCTCGGGGGCGTGGCCGTCGGTGCGGCCGTGTCGCGGCCGCCGTTCCTGCAGCGCCACGTCAGCGTGGAATTCGGCCGCCCGTTCGGCTTCCTTGCCGTCCACCGGCTCTCCCGGCTGGTGCTGGCGGCGGGCTGGGTGACCGAGCCGGACGCGGCCGTGGACCCTTGGGGGGTCGCACCGGACGAGTCCGAAGGGGACTGGTGAGGTCGGAGCGGAGCCCGTCCCCGCAGGAGCCCGAGCGGCCGACCGGAGTGCCGGAATCCGGGTCGCCCACCGTAACCGCCCCCGGTGGTGCGGGTGCACTGAGAGACTGGGGTGAGCAGAGTCCGTCACGGAGAGAGGTCACACCCCGCATGCCCAGCAGCGCAGCCGTCGACAACCCGTGGTTCCGCCGGTTCAACCCGTCCGACTTCGCTCCCGCCCGGATCGTGATCTTCCCGCACGCCGGCGGATCGGCCAGCTACTACATGGACTACGCCAACGCGCTCGCGCCGTACGCCGACGTGCTGGCCGTGCAGTACCCGGGCCGGCAGAACCGCTTCGCGGAGCCGACGATCGACTCGGTGCCGGAACTCGCCGAGCAGGTCTACCAGGAGCTGCGCGGCTGGGTGGACCGCCCGGTCGTGTTCTTCGGGCACAGCATGGGCGCGGCGGTCGCCTTCGAGGTCACCCGCCGCTTCGCCCGGGACGGTCTGGCCGGGCCGGAGCGGCTGTTCGTCTCGGCCGGCCGGGCTCCGTCGCTGCCCCGGGACAGCGCGGTGCACCTGATGTCGGACGACGGCATGCTGGAGGAGATCGTCCGGCTCGGCGGCACGGACGAGCGGATCCTCGACGTGCCGGCCCTGCGCGAGCTGATCATCCCGGCGCTGCGGGCCGACTACACCGCCATCGAGACCTACCTGGCGGCGCCGGACGCCGTCGTTCCGCAGCCGATCACCGCCCTGGTGGGGGAGACCGACGCCAACGCCACGGTGGAGCAGGTCGCCCAGTGGGAGCGGCACACCACCGGGGGGTTCAGCCTGCGGGTCTTCCCGGGCGGGCACTTCTACGTGGCGGAGCAGCTCGACGCCGTGGTGCGGCTGCTCACCGCGCACCTGCGGGGCTGAGCGGTAGCGGGCCCGAACCGCCCACCGCCCACCGTCGCCTGCCGCCCGCCGCCCCGTTCCCGGTGACCGATCGGGGCAGCAGGCGGTGCGGCGGGGGGCCGGGCCGGGGTGTCAGGTGGTGTAGGCGGAGTTGAGCCGGACGTACTCCTCGGTGAGGTCGCAGCCGTAGACGGTGAAGGCGCCGTCGGCGATGCCCAGGTCGATCCGGATCACCACCTCGTCGCCACCGAGGTAGCGGCGGGCCCCTTCGAGCAGGGCGTCGCCCGGCTCCTCCGGGTACATCGGGAGCTCGTCGAAGCCGATCCGGACGGAGGCCGGGTCGATGTCGGTCTCGTCCCGGAGCTTGCCGACGGCCATGGTGATGCGGCCCCAGTTCGGGTCCGCCCCGTGCACGGCGGCCTTGACCAGCGGGGAGTTGACCACGCTCTTGCCGACGCGCTTGGCCTGGGCGGCGTCGCGGGCACCGGTCACCCGGACCTCGATCAGCTTGGACGCGCCCTCGCCGTCCGAGGCGATCTCCCGCACGAGGTGCAGCGCGCACTCGTACAGCGCCTGTTCGAAGGCGGCCGGGTCGACCGGTCCGGCCAGTCCGTTGGCGAAGAGCGCGGCGGTGTCGCTGGTGGAGGTGTCGGTGTCGATGCTGAGCGCGTTGAAGGTCCGGTCCATGACGCGGCGGAACAGGGCGTCGAGCTGGTCGGCGGGGAGGTCGGCGTCGGTGAAGAAGAAGGTCAGCAGGGTCGCCATGTCGGGTTCGATCATGCCGACGCCCTTGGCGATGCCGACCAGTACGGCGTCGCCGCAGCGGACCCGGACCTCCTTGTGGCGGGTGTCCGTGGTCATGATGGCCTTGGCCGCCGCGGTGTAATCGGCTTCCGGGAAGGGCCAATTCAGGGTGGAGAGCCCGGCGCGGATGCCGTCCATGGGGTAGGGGCGACCGATCACACCGGTGGAGGCGATGACGAGCTCCTCCGGGGGGATCCCGACGATCCCGGCGACCCGGTCGCGGACCTCGGCGGCGTTGTCCGCTCCGGTGCGCCCGGTGGCGACGTTGGCGTTGCGGGACAGCACGACCATCCCGCGACAGGCCCCGAGGGCGGCCGCCCCGCGGCTGAGCACGACGCTGGGGCCGGCGAAGCGGGAGCGGGTGAACACCGCGGCCGATCGGCAGGGGACTTCGGAGACGACGGCCGCGAAGTCGTCCTCGACGTCCTTGAGGCCCATGTTGGTCGTGACGGCGCGGAAGCCGCGGGGTGCGACGGGCTGCATGGTGGATCGATCCCTCTCCGAGTGGTCCCGGTGCGGGGCGCGGTGAGCGACCTCGAACCGCGAGTCGGCGAATAGATTTGCGGAGAACTGAATACATCAAACGTCTCGGCGTGGTCAATGAGTTATCTCAGTGCATGACTATGCGAACGGGTCCGGTGGTCTGGGCGGCCCGTACGAGGGCCCCGCGTTCCGTCGCGTCCGGACCCTGCCGGTGGCCCGGCGGCTCGACTACTGTGCCTGGTTGATGCACCGTCAACGGATCGTCGACAGACCCGGGAGGCCCCCGTATGCGCCGGATCGCCGTCGTCGGAGCGGGCCAGGCCGGCCTCCAGCTCGCGCTCGGGCTGGTGGCCGACGGCTGCGAGGTGACGCTGGTCGCCGAGCGCACCCCTGACCAGCTGCGGGGCGGGCGGGTGCTGTCCACCCAGGCGATGTTCGGCCCGGCGCTGCGGATCGAGGCGGCGGCCGGGCTGGACCTGTGGGCGGACGAGGCCCCGGCGGTGCACTCGGTCGACGCGGCGCTGGTGGCGCCGCCGGGCGTCCGCGCGCTGGAGTTCACCATGACCCTCGACGAGCCGGCCCGGTCCGTCGACCAGCGGATCAAGCTGTCCCGCTGGCTGGAGCTGTTCGCCGAGCGCGGCGGCCGGGTCGAGTACCGCTCCCTGGACCGCGCCGGACTGCACGAACTGGCCCGGCGGCACCAGCTGACCGTGGTCGCGACCGGCCGCGGCGAGCTCGCCCGGATCTTCGAACGGGACCCTCGTCGCTCGCCGTTCGACCGGCCGCAGCGGGCCCTGTCCTGCCTGTACGCGCACGGCGTCGGGGCGCCCGACCCGGCCGCCGGGCCCAGGGCCCGGATGCACGCCCTGCCCGGCCTGGGTGAGCTCTACCTCCAGCCGGCCCTGACCCGCACCGGCCCGTGCGACATCCTGCTCTGGGAGGCGCTGCCCGGCGGCCCGCTGGACGTGTTCGGCGACGGGCCCGCGCCCGACGTCCACCTCGACCGGATCCGTGCCCTGCTGGCCGAGTACCTGCCCTGGGAGGCGGAGCTGTGGCGGGAGGCCGAGCCGACCGACGCCGGGGCCGGGCTGTGCGGTGCGGTCACCCCGACCGTCCGCCGTCCGGTGGCCGAACTGGGCTCGGGCGTCGACGCCGTGCACGTGCTGGGCCTGGGCGACGCGGTGGTGGTCAACGACCCGATCACCGGGCAGGGCGCCAACGGCGCCGCCCGCGCGGCGCAGGCGTACCGGCGGGCGATCCGCGAGCACGGCGACGCCCCGTTCACTGCGGACTGGATGTGCCGCACCGCCGAACGGTTCTGGCAGCGGCACGCCCGCCACGCCGTCGACTTCACCACCGCCCTGCTGACCATGCCGGACCACCTCCAGGGCGTCTTCGCGGCCGCGGCGGAGCACCCGGAGGTCGCCCGGCGGCTGGCCAACACCTACGCCGAGCCGAGCGACCACGCGGCCTGGCTGGCCACGCCCGAGCTGACCGCCGGGTACCTGGCCTCGGTCGGGCGCTGAGCGGCCAGGGGCGAAGGGGCCGGCCCGGGCGGGAGGGCCCGCCCGGGCCGGGGGAGCGTCAGATCAGGTCGGGGGAGCGTCAGACCAGGCCGGGGGAGCGTCAGACCAGGTCGAAGCGGGTCGGACCGCCCTCCGCCCAGATGCCGCGCGAGGCCTGGTCCGGGTAGCGGACGGTCTCCGAACGGGCGCTCAGGACCCGGGTGAGCTGCTGCTCCGGCTCGTGGGCGGCCCAGCCGGGATCGCCGGTGCCGACGAAGCGGATCCAGGCCTGCTGGAGCTCCTGGGAGAGCGCGACGGCCTCCGGGGCGGGCGGGTCGCCGAGGAAGTGCCGGGCCATCGGACTGTCCAGGGAGCCGAAGGCCAGCGGGACGTCCAGGCCGTGGCAGGCGCCGAACACCCCGCCCAGGGCGGGGGCCGGGTAGGCGAGTTGGAAGAGGTGGGAGGTGCCGCCGGCCGCCGTGTTGCCCTCGGCGAGGTGGAGCGAGGGGATCTTGAACAGCGAGTCGGAGAAGACGGCCTCGACCAGGTCGGAGGGCGTGGCGCCGGAGAAGGCGGCGCGGTAGGCCTCCGGGCCGCCCGGGCGCGGGGCGAGCAGGTCCAGTGCGGTGCGGGCGTCGTCCTCGGTGAAGGCGCCGTGCCGGCCGGCCAGCACGGCGAACAGCCGGAACTCGTCCCGGGTGTGGCCGACCAGCAGCTCGATGCCCTCGGCCCGTCCGGCGGCCAGCGCCGTCCAGGGCTCCTCGGTGAGGAGCTCGCCGTCGACCACCGGCACGGTGGGGACGCCGGTGTGGGCGAGCCGGCCCCAGTGCGCGAGGTGCTCGGGGAGGGCGGTGCCGAGCGCGGTGACGGCCTCGGCCAGCTGCCAGGGGTCGGTGCCGGCGAGGCCGGCCGCGGTGGGAGCGGTGCCGAGCCGCTCCGCCAGGGCGGCGGTGATCTCGGCGGCCAGCGCGGGGGTGGCGAGGTTGCCGCCGACGGAGTGGGCTATCGCCCGGTGGAACAGGCCGCGGGCCCGTGGCACGGTCAGCAGCGCGGCCACCGAGGAGGCCCCGGCCGACTGGCCGGCGACGGTGACCCGGGCGGGATCGCCGCCGAACGCGGCGATGTTGTGCTGCACCCACTCCAGGGCCGCGATCTGGTCGAGGAAGGCGCGGTTGGCCGGGGCGCCGTCGAGGAGGGCGAAACCCTCGGCGCCCACCCGGTAGTTGACGGTCACCACGACCAGGCCGGCCCGGGCCAGCCCGGTCGGGTCGTACAGCGGGTCGCCCGCGGTGCCGGAGATGAAGCCGCCGCCGTGGAGCCAGACCAGCACCGGCAGCCCGGCCGAGTCCGGGGCCGGGGTGCAGACGTTGAGCGTCAACCAGTCCGTGCCGGTGGTCGGTTCGACCTGCAGGGGGCCGGACTGGGGGACGACGGGGCCGTACTCGACGGTCTCGCGGACGCCGTCCCAGGGCTCGGGCGGGGCGGGGGCGGCGAAGCGGAGCGGGCCGACCGGGGGCCGGCCGTAGGGGATGCCGCGGAAGGCGGCGAGGCCGCGGTCCACGAAACCGCGGACGGTTCCCCCGGCGGTGCGGGCGACGGGCTGTACGAGCATGGGACGCTCCTCCCTCGGGAATGCCCCCAGCGTTGTAGGTCGGCTGTATTATGTCAAGCGTATGGAAAAGGTTGGTCGGGAGTCGTCGAGGAGTGCCGGGGCATGCCCAAGCAGGTGGACCATCGGGAGCGCCGCGAGACGATCGCCCGCGCGCTGTGGCGGATCGTGGAGCAGCGCGGCACCACCCAACTGACCCTGCGTGAGGTCGCCCGGGAGGCCGGGATCTCGCTCGGTCAGCTCCAGCACTACTTCGCCTCCCGGGCGGAGCTGCTCGGATTCGCGATGGACCTCGCCGGGGAGCAGAGCGGTCTGCGGGTCGCCCGGGCGCTGGCCGGGCTGGGCGAACGGCCGCACCCGCGCGCCGTGCTGCGGGCGATGCTGGTCGAACTGCTGCCGCTGCAGCCGGACTCGCGGGTCACCAGCCGGATGAGCGCCGCCTACGTCCTGGAGGCGCTGCACGACGAGGAGGTCCGGGCGCGGGCGCGCGGCGGGCTGGTGCGGGGGCGGGCGGAGGTGGAGCGGGTGGTGCGGGAGGCGATCGCCGACGGGCTGGTGGCGGCGGACCGGGACCCGGTGGTGGAGACGGACCTGCTGCTCGCGCTGACCGGGTTCACCACCCTGCTGGAGCTGGGCGTGGTCGGGCCGGACGCCGCGCTCACCGCCGTCGACCGGCACCTGGACCGGCTGTTCGCCGGGGAGGGCCGGCCGGCAGGCCCGTGACGGCGTGGCAGGCTGGGCGGGTACCACCGCAGCACGGCACCGCACGGCACCGCACGACACCGCACGAGCCCGGCGCTGCCCGAGCCCGGCGCTGTATGAGCCCGCCGCACCGCACGAGCCCCGCACGACGCAAGCCCCGCGACCAGGAGCACCCGTATGGACCGACCCGCCGCCCTCCGCCTCGACGCCACCGCCTCCGGGCACCCGGCCGGCATCCTCGACGCCGCCGAACAGGCCGAACGCCGGGGCATGGACCGGCTGGTGGTCGCCGAGACCGCGTACGACCCGTTCCTCCAGCTCGCCCGGGCGGCCGACCGCACCGAGTCGATCGAGCTGGCCACCGGCATCGCGGTGGCCTTCGCCCGCACCCCGATGACGCTGGCCTACCAGGCCTGGGGGCTGCACGCGGCCTCCGGCGGACGGGCCGTCATCGGGTTGGGCTCGCAGGTCAAGCCGCACATCGAGAAGCGCTTCGGGATGCCCTGGGACCGGCCGGCCGCCCGGATGCGGGAGTACGTGCACGCGGTGCGGGCGATCTGGCACAGCTGGCAGACCGGTGAACGGCTGCGGTTCCGGGGCGAGTTCTACACCCACACGGTGATGACGCCGGTGTTCTCGCCCGACCCGGTGCCGTCCGGGGTGCCCCGGATCCTGCTCGCGGGCGTCGGGCCGCTGATGACCCGCACCGCCGGGGCGGTGGCGGACGGCTTCCTCGCGCACCCGTTCTGCTCCACCGCCTACCTGACCGAGCAGGTGCTGCCCGGGCTGGTCGAGGCGCGGGCGCGGGCGGAGGCCGAGGGGGCGGAGTGGACCGGGCGGCCGTTCGAGACCGTCGGCAACGTGCTCACCGCCACCGGCCGGACCGAGGAGGAACTGGCGGCCAACCGGGCGGGGGTGCGCGAGCGGCTGGCCTTCTACGCCTCCACCCCGGCCTACCGCCCGGTGCTGGCGCAGCACGGCTGGGAGGGCTTGCAGGAGGAGCTGCACACCCACTCGGTGCGCGGGCGCTGGGCCGAGATGACGGCACTGGTCTCGGACGAGGTGTTCGACGCCTTCGCGGTCTCCGGCACGGTCGAGGAGGTCGCCCGGGAGATCCACCGCCGGTACGCGGGGCTGGTCACCCGGCTGTCCGTCAACCTGCCCGAGACTGCGGACCCGGCGCTCGGCCTGGACGTGCTGGCGGCGGTGCGCGCGCTGGGCTGAGCGGAAACGGTTCAGGAGCCGCCATGCGAGGGCGACGATCGATCGTGAACTGATCAAGATACGTCACATTCGGGCAAGCGGCCCCCGGCGGTCCGCCCGGACGGGAGGATCGCGCTGAGCAGGCGGAGCGTGCCCGCTCGGCACCAGCCTGTCATGTCTTGGCCATCCGCTCCTGGCCGTCCGCCGACGATCGTGGGGGTACCCGCGTGTCCGTGTCCGACGATCGCACCGCAGCCGACGACCCGTACGGGCCCTGGGGGCCCGCCGGGGAGGACGAACTCGCCGACCTCGACGAGTTCCTGCGCGTCAGCGCCGAACTCACCGGCTTCGACGTCCCCGAACTCCGCGCCACCGGCATGGCCGACGAACACCACCGCACCACCCTGGCCCACCGGGTCCGCGACGAGCACGCCCTGGTCCACCTCTGGTACGTCGGCGCCTGGCCCGGCGAGGCGCCGAGCTCCGCCCGCGCCCACGACCACGGACTGGTCTGGCGGACCTTCCGGGCCAGCCCGCCCGGCGCCGCCGCCCCCGGGCACGGCAGCTGGGCCGCGGCCCCGGCCGGGGGCGCCTCGTTCGAAGGCGCGCCGGCCGGAGGCGCCCCGTTCGGAGGTGAGCAGCGGTGAGCGCCCACTGGGACGCCGTCGTGGTCGGGGCCGGCTTCGCCGGCAGCCTGGTCGCCCAGCGGCTCGGCGCCCGGGGCTGGCGGGTCCTCGTCCTGGAGGCCGGCCGGACCGCACCGGGGAGCGCCGAGACCGCCGCCGCCCACCGTGCGGCCGGCGGCGGACCGCCCACCTCGCCCTACCCGCACAGCCCCGACGCCCCGTCACCCGACGTCACCGACCTCACCGGCCACCCGGACGGCGGCTACACCGCCCACGGCCACCTGCGCCAGTACGGCCCGCTGCCCTACGCCAGCGGCTACCTGCGCGCCAACGGCGGCACCGGACTGCTCTGGACCGGCCTCACCCCGCGCATGCACCCCGAGGACTTCCGCACCGGCGACCTCGGCCACGGCCGCAACTGGCCGATCGGCTACCACGACCTGGAACCCCACTACCGCGACGCCGAACAGGAACTCGGCGTCGCCGCCGACGCCGAGGAACAGCGCCGGGCCGTCGGCCTGCCCCTCCCGGCGGACTACGCCTACCCGATGCGGGCGATCCCGGCCAGCTACCTCGACCGGCAGCTGGCCCGCGCCCTCGACGGCCGGACCGTGCGCGACCCCGCCATGTCCGACCCGGCCCGGCTCGCCGTCACCCGCACCCCGCACGCCCGCAACGGCCTGCCCACCCGGCCCGGCAGCGGCCACGGCGCGCCCTGCGCCGGGAGCGCCAGCTGCGTCCCGGCCTGCCCGGGCGGCGCCAAGTACACCCCGCTGCGCACCCAGGCCCGCTGGGCGCCCGACGTCGAACTGCGCACCGAGGCCGTGGCCAGCCGGGTGCTCGCCGACCCGGAGACCGGACGGGCCACCGGGGTCGAGTACCTGGCCGGCGGCACCGCGCACCGGGTGACCGCCGACCTGGTGGTGATCGCCGCGCACGCGATCGAGAACGCCCGACTGCTGCTGCTGTCCGGCCTGGCCAACCGCAGCGACCAGGTCGGCCGGAACCTGATGGACCACCCCGCCCTGCTCACCTGGGGGCTGATGCCCCGCCAGGTCGGTCCCTACCGGGGCCCGGGCTCCACCGGCGGACTGGAGGCCTTCCGCTTCGGCGGGGCCCGCCGGCACCGGGCGCCGTTCCGGATCGAGATCGGCAACTGGGGCTGGTCCTGGGCCGGTGGCGACCCGGCGACCGAGGCCGCCGCGCTGCTAGACGCCGGGCTGCGCGGCAAGGAGCTGCGCGAACGCCTCGGCGACCGGCTCGGGCGGCAGTTCTCGCTCCAGTTCGAACTGGAGCAGCCCGCCGACCCGGCCAACCGGGTCACCCTCGACCCGGACCGGCGCGACCCGCTCGGCCTGCCCGCCCCCGCGATCCACTACGACCTGGGCGGCTACGTCCGCGAGGGCATGGCCTCCGCCCGGGCCGTCTCCGACCAGCTCTTCGCCCTGCTGGGCGCCGAGGACCACACCGCCTACCCGGGCGCCGGCTGGCCCGGCCGGCTGGAGCACCGCGGCGCCGTCCACGGCTACCGGGGAGCCGGCCACGCCGGCGGCACCCACCTGATGGGCGATTCCCCCGGCAGCTCCGTGGTCGACCAGTGGCAGCGCTGCTGGGACCACCCCAACCTGTACGCCGTCGGCTGCGGCTCGATGCCCTCGCTCGGCACCTCCAACCCCTCGCTCACCATGGCCGCCCTCGCGCTGCGCAGCGCCGAACGGATGCACCAGGACCTGCTGGCGCTGCGGCGGCCGACCACCCTCTCCCCGCCCGCGTCCCCCTCGCTTTCGGAGCCCTCATGACCGGCCTGCCGCTGCCGCCCGTCCCGGAGCCGTACCACCTGCCCTTCCACTACGGCGCGCTGCACAACATCGGCGTCGACTACCTGGTCGACCCGGCCCGGGCCCGCCGGCTGCTCGACAAGCGCCACCCCGGGCTGAGCGCCGCGACCTTCGACGGCGGGGCCTGCGTCTCGCTCAACTACCAGCTGTACTTCGCCCAGTACCCGAACGGCGGCGGCATCACCGAGGAGCTGGAGATCAACCTGATCGCCCACCCGGTGTTCGCCGAGGAGCGCATCCCGGTGGTCAACTACGGCCAGTACGCCCGGGGTTACGACCAGACCAAGCTGCTCGGCATCGCCCGGCTGCACGTGCTGTGCGACAACCCGCTCGCCATCGACGCCGGGCGCCGACTGTACGCCGAACCCAAGCACCCCGGCTGGTTCGAGACCACCCTGCCCTCGCTCAACGCGGCCGCCGTGCGCGAACGGTGGAGCATCTCCTGCCGCCGGGCCGAACTCGGCCCGGAGGGGCTGCACCGGCACCAGGAGGAGATCCTCGGCCTGGACGTCGACCTGGTCGGCCTCACCCCCGAGCCGGTGAACAACACCCCGATCACCGGCTACGGCACCGACGACGAGGGCAGGCTGCTCGCCGGACCGCTCAACGTCCACCACCCGTACCGCTACTACGCCCTGGACGACCGCACCGCCGACCGGGTCCGGCTCGACCTCGGCAACCCGGCCGAGGAGGCCGCCCGCGACCTCGCCCAGCTGATCGGCGAGGCCCCGGCGGCCGGCGTCTGGACCTACCAGTCCGCCCCGGTGGCCGCCCACCACCGCGCCTACTACGTCCGGTGACGGCGCGCCCCTTCGCGGCGGGCAGCACCGCCGTGCGCCGGGACGTCGTCGACGGACGGATCTGGACGGCCATGCCGTACACCGTGCTCGCCGACGACGGCACCACCCTGACCATGACCGCCCGCCCCGGCACCGAGAGCCTCGCCCCCGCCAGCTGGACCGCCTCCCAGCGGAACGACGACGTCGCCGCCCGCAGGCGCGGCATCGACGACCTGGCCGCCGGGTCCTGGCAGCTCGACCGCTGGCTCTGGCGGGACACCGTGGTGGTCAGCCGCTTCACCGCCGGGGAGCTGTACAGCGTGCACCGGTTCCTCAGTCCCGAGGGCCGCCCGCTGCGCTGGTACGTCAACTTCGAGCTCCCGTACCGGCGGACGGCCATCGGGATCGACACCTTCGACCTCTTCCTGGATCTGGTCATCACCCCCGACCTCGGCTCCCACAGCTGGAAGGACGAGGACGAGTACGCCGAGGCCCGGCGGCTCGGCGTGATCGACCGGGCCACCCACCGGCAGGTGGAGCTGGCCCGGGAGCGTGCCCTCGCCCAACTCGGCGACCGCACCGGGCCGTTCGCGCCCGATCCGGAGGCCTGGGCGCTGCCGCCGGCGGGGGAGTTGCCCGTCCTGCCCGACACCGTGCTCAGTACGGCGGCCGCCCGCTGGGGGTAGGGTCCGTCCTCCTCGGGGACGGGCCCCGATAGGCTCGCGTCCCGACATGGACGACACCCACGCGACGGACGGGCTGAGCGACGCCGAGGCGCTCGACCACCTGCACGAACCCGGGGCCTACCGGCGGCTGGCCGAGCGGACCGCCGACCCCGGGGTGCTGCGCGTACTGGCCCGGTGCGAGTACCCGTTCGTCTGGCACACGATCGTGCGGAATCCCGCCGCGCCGCTCGACCTGCTGGTGACCCTGTCGGTCCGGCGGCACAGCACCTGGAACGACAACCACCTGCTGCGGCTGCTGGCCGCCCACCCGGCGGTGGCCGGCGAGGCCCTGGACGGACTGGTGGAGCTGGTGGCCGAGCGGCTGCGGGAGGGCGAGCGCCCGTACGCCGCGGTGCTGCTGCTGGCCCGGCGGCCGGAGTTGACGGAGGAACGGCTGAACCGGCTGGGGCACCTGCCCGGTGCCTCCAGCCGGCTCCGCCGGGGGATCAGCCGTGCGCTGGCGGCCCGCCCGCCGGGCTGAGCTCGGCCGCGGGCTGCCCGCCGGCCGGGACCGGCTCGGGTGCCCGGGCCCAGCGCCCGGCCAGGACGGTGCCCACCACCAGTTGGAGCTGGTGGTAGGCCATCAGCGGCAGCACCATCACCCCCGCCTCCGCCCCGAACAGCACGGTGGCCATCGGCAGCCCGTTGGCCAGGCTCTTCTGCGAACCGCACAGCATCGCCGCGATCGCGGCCGGGCGGTCCAGCCCCAGCCCGCGCGCCCCGAGCCCGGTGACCGCCAGGGTCACGGCGAGCAGGGCCAGCAGCACCACGACCATCCCGAGCAGGGCGAACGGCGTCGCCCGGTGCCAGATGCCCTGGGCCACCGCCGCGCTGAACGCCGTGTAGACGACCAGCAGGATCGAGCCGCGGTCCACCGGGGTCAGCAGCCGTTTGTGACGGGCCACCAGGCCGCCGATCCACGGCCGCAGCAGCTGCCCCAGCAGGAACGGCGCCAGCAGCTGGAGCCCGATCCGCAGCAGCCCGTCCGCCGACAGCCCGGCGTGCGAGCCCAGCAGTCCGGCGACCAGCAGCGGGGTGAGCACCAGCCCGGCCAGGCTGGAGTACGTCCCCGCGCAGATCGCCGCCGGGACGTCGCCCCCGGCGGCGCCGGTCAGCGCCACCGAGGACTGCACCGTGGACGGCACCAGGCAGAGGAACAGCACCCCGGCCTGCAGCTGTTCGGTCAGCGGAACCGGCGTCAGCAGCGCGGTGGCCAGGCCGAGCAGCGGGAAGAGACCGAAGGTGGCGGCGAGCACCAGCCCGTGCAGTCTCAGGTGGCGCAGCCCGGCCACGGTCTCCCGGGTGGACAGCCGGGCGCCGTACAGGAAGAACAGCAGGGCCACGGCGAGGTCGCAGGCCGTCGCGGCGAACCGGGCCCCGGCGCCGGAGGCCGGGAACAGCGCGGCCAGGCCGACCGTCCCCGCCAGCGCCAGCAGGTACGGGTCGAACCTGCGCCACCAGTGCGGGCGCCGGGCGCGGGCCGTCATGGCCCACCTCCGCTGCCGACCAGGCCCCCGCCCGGACCCCCGACCAGGCCCCCGCCCAGGGACCCGCCCAGGCCCCCGACCAGTGACCCGGCGCCGTCGTGGTCGCTTCCCGCCGAGCCGCCGCCCTGCTGGAGGTTGGCCGTGCGGTCGACCTCCAGCCAGGAGTCGGCGTGCGAGTTGTCGATGACCGTGATCAGGCTGCCGCCCGCGGCGGCCGGGGCCGCGCCGACCGCGAGCAGGGCGCACGCCCCGGTCAGCCCCAGGACGGTGGCCCGCAGCGCGGCGGCCGCCGAGGGCGGGGCGGGCCGGCGCGGCCCGGGGCTCAAGCCGTCACGTCCGCGAGCCGCCGGGAGCGCGCGATGTTGCGCTCCAGCAGTTCGGTGGATTCCCGCACGCCGACCGGCTTGGCCTGCTCGGCCTGGGAGGGCAGTCGCCCGTCGGCGGTCTTGAGGCCGGTGAGCGCCTCGTCGATCGCCCGGTGGGCCGCGAACAGGCACGGCGTGCTGTAGATCGCGACGTCCACCCCCAGCTCGGTGAGCTCGGTGAGGGACAGCCGGGGGGACTTGCCGCCCGCGATCTGGTTGAACAGCAGGGGCTTGTCGCCGACCTCCTTGCGGATCCGGCGGATCCACTCCTCGCTGCGCACGCCGTCCACCAGGACCACGTCGGCGTCCGTCTCGGCGAGCGCGCGGGCGCGGCGCAGGATGTCCGCCTCCTCGGTGGCGTCGGTGCGGGCGACCACCAGGAGGTCGGTGCGGTCGGCGAGGACGAGTTCGAGCTTCGTCAGGTACTCCTCCAGCGGGAGGACCTGCTTGCCGTCGGCGTGCCCGCAGCGGCGCGGGCGCTTCTGGTCCTCCAGGATCACGCCGGAGGCGCCGATGGCCTCCAGCCGGCGTACGACGTGGCACGCGACCTCGGGATCGACGTAGCCGTCGTCGATGTCGACCAGCAGGTGGTGCGTGGGGAACGCGCCGCGCAGCCGTTCGACGAAGGCGACCATGTCGGGCCAGGCGATGAAGCCGATGTCCGGCAGGCCGTAGTAGGAGGCGGCGAAGCCGAAGCCGGAGACGAACATGCCGTCGTAGTGCTCGGCCGCGATGGAGGCCGAGTACATGTCGTGGACGCCGATCAGGGGTGTGGTGCCCTGGTCCGCGATCGCCGCGCGGAGCCGCTGCCCGGGGCCCGCGGAGGTGGAAGCGTGGAACATGGGTCTCTCCTCACTCACAAGGATTTTGCCTGAACTTGGCTTTCTCAAGACCAAACTTAGGTGCCATCACTATGCGGTCTTTAAAGGTCCATGGGCAAACCTTTAATGGAGATTCACCCATGTGAGTGAACGAATTTTCGACAATGCGTCAGTCGGATGAAGTGAACATTCCGGGTCCGAGCTGAGCCCGAGCTGACGGCCGGATGACGGTGGTGCCACGGTCCGTTCAACGGCGCTCATCGGCCCGCGGCGGCGCCGCAACGCGAACCGCCGCCGCAGCGGGCGCTGCGACGGCGGTGATGGCGCTGGTGGCCGTGGGTTTCGGGTGGGTGTCCGGGGCGGTGGCCGGTCGCGTCCGGGATTGTGTCCGGGATTGTGTCCGGGATTGTGTCCGGGATTGTGTCCGGGGTCGCGCCGGATCTGTCGGGATCGCGCCGGAGCGGGGGTCGCTCCGGGGGTCAGGAGCTCGCGGTGGGGCGCACGTCGCGGCGTTCGCGCAGGGTGCGGAGGACCCGGCGGGTGGCGCGGGTGGCGACCGGGGGGAGGAGGTCCAGGGCGATCCGGCGGGAGGCCGAGCGCTGGAGCTGGGCGGGCGCCTTGACCTGGTAGTTGAGGCGGAGGACCTGGTGGCCGGCGATGGTGTCCTCGTCGACGGCGTAGTCCTCGGCCCGCCAGTCGCGGGCCAGCAGGGTCCGCCGGGCGGCCGCGGCGTCGCCCCAGGTGCCGTAGAACTTCATCGGGGTGAGCAGCACCGGCTGCAGTCCGCCGGTGAAGACGGCCTCCCAGACGGCGGCCGAGACGCCCGGGGTGTGCTCCGAACGGTAGTCGTCCAGCGAGATCAGGCCGTCCTCGGCGAGCGCGGCCCGGGCCACCAGGATGTCCCCGCTGACGTGCTCGTACAGGTGCGAGGCGTCGACGTGGACGAAGCGGCAGCTGCCCGCCGGGATCCGGCCGTCGGCCAGCACCGAGGTGGGGGCCTGGACGATCTCGGGCAACTCGGCGTGGAAGGCGAGGTAGTTGGACTCGAAGGCGCTGCGGGTGAGGGTCTTGCGGTAGGACATGGTCATCTCGGCGGCGTTCTCCGCGTCGGCGGCCTCGGAGTCGAAGAGGTCGCAGACGGTCAGCCGCTCGCCGGGCTGGAGGTGGTCCCCGAGCAGGACGGCGCTGCGGCCGAGGTAGCTGCCCAGTTCCAGGATGTCCCCGCTGACCCCGGCGGCCGTCTGGGCGGACAGCAGGTGGGAGAAGGCGGCCCGGTCCAGGCCGAAGAACCAGCCCGGGATGTCGTCCCGCTTCCGGGGGACGGGGCCGGCGGCTGTGGTCTCTTCACTGGGCACGGCTGCCTCCAGGGGGCGGGCGGGGCGCGGTGGTGGATCACGCCAGCGGAGGGGCGCCGTGGTCGTGAGGCAGATCATCATAGCCACGCCCGGGCCGCCCTGGGATGGGTGTCGGAGGGGTCGGTTCCGTGCCGGGGCGGGGCCGTTCGGCCTGGTGTTCGGGCTGGTGGCCCGCACTCCTTGGAGCGCCCGGGCGGTTCGGGCGCCACCCGTCCGCTGCGGGCGCCACCGGGTCGCGGCGGGCTGCCTCCGGTCCGCGGCGGGTGCCCCCGCTGGATTTCGGCGGGGGCACCGCCGACGTCACCGCGGGGCGCCGCCCGTGGCGCCCTCCAGCCCGGCGATGGTCTCGGCCAGCCAGGCGCGTTCGGCGGCGCCGGAGGCCCGGGCGACCAGCAGCATGCCGCGCCGGAACGGGTTCGGCTCCCGCTCGGCGGTGACCGGCCGGCCGTCCCCGTCGTAGAAGAAGCTGCTCGGCGCCTCCAGGAAGTCCAGTCGGCGCCGGAGTACGGCGGCCTGCCGGGCCGGGTCGGCCAGTTGGTGGAGGAAGGCAGCGAGGGTGAAGAAGCGGATCTGGTCGGTGATCTCGGCCTGCTCGGGGTCGGCCAGTCGCCGCAGTAGCTCCGCCCGGCCCTCCGGGGTGAGTTCCAGGGTCTGGCGCGGTGCGGCGCCGCTGCCGGGTTCGGTGCGGCGGTCCAGCAGCGCGGCCTTCTCCAGTCGGGTGATCGCGGGGTAGAGCGCGCCGTCGCTGACCGGTCGGACGTGACCGGTCAATCCGGTGATCCGGGACTTGAGTTCGTAGCCGTGCAGGGGCTGGTCGTACAGGAAGCCGAGGATCGCGAGGGTCAGCACGGTCGGAGCCCTTTCGTCGGAGTGCGCCCCATGATGCGCCCCGCACCACGAATGATGCTACCTCTTGTCGAGGTGCCTCGAATCGATGTATATCCATTCGAGGCAGCCGCCCGCTCCGGTGCGGGCGGCGCGACGATGGGGGGACCCGTGCGCGAACAGTCCGTCCGGCTGGCCTTGTTGGCCGGGCCGGTCTACGCCGAGCTGCTGTCCGGAGTGATCGCCACGGTGATCGGGACGCTCTGGGTGGCCGGCCTCGGCGGTGCCGCCGTGGCCGCCGTCACCCTGGCCGGAACCCTGGAGAACCTGTTGCTCGGGCTCGTCCTGGTGGTGTCCTCCGGCGTCAGCGTCCGGCTCGCCCGGGCCCTCGGCGCCGGGGACCGGGCCGAGGCCGGGCGGATCACCCGCGCTGCCTGGCGGCTCTGCGCGCTCGGCACCCTGGCCCTCGCCGCCCCTGGCTTCCTGCTGCGGGACCGGATCGCGGCCGCCTTCCTCGACGGCGAGGCCGCCGCCAGGGCCGGGGAGTACCTCACCGTCGCCTTCCCGGCCTTCGCGTTGTTCTTCGCCCAGCGGGTCGCCGACGAACTCTTCAAGGGCAGCGGTGACACCCGCACCCCGATGCGGATCGCGCTGCTCTCCAACGCCCTGCTGCTGGTCCTCGATCCGCTGCTGATCCTCGGCGCCGGCCCGCTGCCCGCCCTCGGAGTGCCCGGCGCGGCACTGGCCCTGGCCGGCTCCCGGGCGGTCGCCCTCGCCGTCACCCTGCGCCTGCGGCCCCGGGCCGCCGGACCGGTCCGGGGCGCCGGGGAGGTCCGGGGCATTGGGGAGGCTCGGGGCGTCGGGTCGGCGGCCCTCGGCATCCTGCGGGCCGGTGCGCCGTACGGCCTGGACTTCACCGCCCGGATGGCCGTCGGCACGGCCCAACTCGCCCTGGTCGCGGGGTTCGGGGTGGCGGCGGTGGCCGGGTACGGCATCGGCTACCGGCTGCTGCTGGTGCTCACCATGGCCTTCTACGCGCTGCGCCAGGCCGTGGCCCTCCGGGCCGCCCACCTCGTCGGGGCCGGTGCGCCCGAGCCGCTGCGCGACCTGCGGCGCGCCACCGCCCGCCTCGCCGTGGGACTGGGCGCCGCGGCGGCGTTCCTCGCGGCCGGTGCGGCCGGCCCGCTCGCCGCGCTGTTCACCGACGACCCGGCGGTGGCCGCCCGGTCCACGGGGTTTCTCCACCTGGCCGCCCTCTACCTGCTGCCGTACGCCCCGGCGGTCGCGCTCGGCGGCTACCACCAGGCGACCGGGGCCGGGCGGGCGTTGGTGGTGTCGGCGGTGTTCGGGCTCGGCGGGCAGTTGGCGGCGGCGGTGGTGCTGTCGCGGTGGTGGGGGGTGGACGGGGTGTGGGTCGGCCAGGGAGTGGGTGCGGTGCTGCAGTTGGTGCTGTTGGTGGTGCTCACCCGGCGTCGGGACGGGGGAGTGGTCCGGGAGGTGCGGGAGGCGCCGGGGCGTGCGCGGGTGTCGGGTCTCCGGCGCACGTAGGTGGTCCGGTGGTCGGGCGGGGCCCGGCCACCGGATCCCGGGTGCGGGGCTCAGGAGGCCGGGTTGGACGTGCTCCGGAGCTGCTCGGCGAAGGTGCGGGCGGCGGCGAAGTCGCGGGTGTCGGGGCGGTGCTTGCTGATGCCGCCGACCAGCCGGAACGGGAGCCAGGTGTCGTGGCCGCGGGCCGTGAAGCCGTCGACGATCCGGAAGCCCTTCGCCGCCAGGGCGCGCTCCGTCGGCCGGGTGAACGGGCGGAAGCGGGGTTCGGGTAGGCCGCTGGTGGCGAACACGAAGGCCCGGCAGGGGCGTTCGGCGGACGGGACGACGGTCGGCAGGCTGCGGACGAAGGCCCGCAGGCGCGGGTGGAGGCGGCCGGTGAAGACGCCCGAGCCGAACCCGACCAGGTCGTAGCCGCTGAGGTCGGCCGGGTCCAGCTCCTCCGGTGCGACCACGGGTGCGGCCAGCGGCTGGGCGATCTCCTCGGCGATCCGCCGGGTGTTGCCGTGGGAAACCGAGACACACACGATTAAGACCTTCATGGTGAGGACGCTCCCTTTGTTCTTCTGTTCTTCGTCGTACGGGTGCTGGATGGACCGGGCAGCGCGGCGGAACGTGACATCGCGGGTCGCGAGCCGCCGAAGGGAGCGCAGCCTGGGCCCGTGCGCCGCCGAGCCCCGTGAGACGGCGCGGTGGCCGAGGTGGTGGTGATCTCCACGACCGGCCGGGCCTGACCCCTGACCCCGGACCGGCCCCCGGCGTGCTCGGCCGCGCCGGGGGCCGTTGTCAGTGGTGCGTGCCACAGTGGCGGCCATGGCGAGCACACCGGACGGGCGGCCGATCCCGTCCCCGCAGGCGGACGAACGGACCACACTGGAGGGCTGGCTGGACTTCCAGCGGGCCACCCTGGAGCACAAGGTCTCCGGGCTGGACGACGGGCAGGTGCGGACGGCCTCGGTGCCGCCCTCGACGATGACCCTGCTCGGGCTGGTCCAGCACCTGGCCGAGGTCGAACGCACCTGGTACCAGCGGGTGTTCGCCGGCCAGGAGGTGCCGCCGCGGTACGGCCCGGAGAACCCGGACGGCTACGGGCTGGACGCCGCGCGCGGGATGGCGCAGGCCCTGGCCGACTGGCGGGCGGAGGTCGAGCGGGGCCGGGAGCTCACCCGTGGGGTGCCGCTGGACGAGGCCGGACCGCTGCCTGCTCCGTTGGCGGCGGTGCTCGGTGCCGAGACCGCCTCGCTGCGCTGGATCCTGGTGCACCTGATCGAGGAGTACGCCCGCCACAACGGCCACGCCGACCTGCTACGTGAGGCCCTCGACGGCGCCACGGGCGTCTGACGCTCCCTCTGGTTGCCCCGGCTGCCCCGGCTGCCCCGGTCGTCCCGGTCGTCCCGGTCGTCCTGGTCGGGCGCCCGTCACGGGCGTCCGGCGGCCCCCGGCCCGGTGGCCTCCCGAGGCCGGGTGGCGACGGCCCGGCCGGGCAGCCGGGTGGCGAGCAGCAGTCCCGCCGCCGCCACGGCGGCTGCGGACAGCGCGGCCGGGGCGAGTGCCGCGCCCGGTGCCGTGCGCCCGGCCAGGACGGTGGCCAGCGCGACGCCCAGGGCCGGGCCGACGTTCATCGCGGTCTGCTGGAGGCCGCCCGCCACGCCCGCCTCGGCGGCGGCCGCGCCCCGGACGACGGCGGAGGTGGCGACGGCCATCACCGTGCCGAAGCCGCCGCCGATCAGCAGGAAGCAGCCGCCGATCGCGACGGCGCCCGAGGACGGGCCGAGCCGGGCGGTGAGCAGCGTGCCCGCCGTGAGCAGCGCCATCGCGCCCAGCACGGTGTCGCGGGTGCCGCGGCGCTTCGCCAGTCCGGCCGAGACGGGTGCGGCGACGACCATCGCCACGGCGAGCGGCGATGCCCGCAGGGCGCTCTGCAGGGGGTCGAGGCCGAGGGCGTCCTGGAGGAAGTAGCTGGCCGGGAAGAGCGTTGCGAAGAGCGCCGCCGAGGCCGCGAGCAGGACTCCCAGCGCCGGGCCGATGGCGGGTGCGCGCAGCAGGGCGGCGGGCAGCAGCGGGCGGTCGGTGCGGCGCTCGTGCCGGGCCAGGGCGAGGGTGGCCAGGGCGGCCGCCGTGAGGGTGAGCGCGGTGCCGGTCGACCAGCCGTCGGTCGGCAGGGTCACCAGGGTGTGCACCAGGGCGGCCAGGGCGAGCGCGAGCAGTCCCGCGCCGGGCAGGTCGAGGCCGCTGGTAGCCGGTTCGGTGCGGACCGGGGGGACGGCGAGGGCGGCGACCAGGGCCGCCGCGGCGGGCAGCAGGCCGAGCAGGAAGACCGCCCGCCAGCCGAAGTGGGTGGTGAGCGCGCCGCCGACCAGCGGTCCGGCGGCGGCCGAGACGCCGAGCGCGGCGGTGCGCAGCGCGATCGCGCCGGGCAGCCGGTCGGCCGGCCAGACGGCGCGCAGCAGGCCGATGGTGGCGGGCTGGAGCAGGGCGCCGGAGAGGCCCTGGAGCACGCGCAGTGCGATCACCCAGCCGATGTCGGGGGCGAGGGCGATGCCGGCGGAGGCGGCGGCGAAGCCGGCCACCCCGAGGGTGAAGGTGCGCCGGTGGCCGTAGCGGTCGCCGAGCCGGCCGGCGAAGACCAGCAGGGCCGCGACGGTGACCAGGTAGCCCGTGCTGGTCCACTGGACGGCGGTCAGGGAGGCGTGCAGGTCGCGCTGGAGGGTGGGCTGGGCGACGCCGAGCACGGTGCCGTCCAGGGCGACGAGGACGGCACCGGTGACGCTGGTGGCGAGGGTGAGCCGCTCGCGGCGACGGGGCTTCACCGGGTGGCCGGGCCGAGGTGGGCGGTCAGGGTGGCGCCCAGCAGGGGTTCGATGCCGTCGCTGCCGGTGGCCAGGGCGAGGCTGCCCCAGGTGCGGAGTTGGGCCAGGCCGTGCAGGTTGGCCCAGAGCGCGGCGGTGGCGGCGGTCGGGTCCTCGTCCTGCGGGTGGAGTTCGCCGACCAGGCCGACGAAGGTGCGGAACAGCGGCAGGGTGGAGCGGCGCAGTTCGGTGCCGCTGCCCTCCAGCAGGTCGTGGCGGAACATCAGCTCGAACATGCCGGGGTTGGCCGCGGCGAAGCAGAGGTAGGCGCGGGCGAGGGCCTCGATCCGGGTGCGGGGGTCGGCCCCGGTGCCGGCGGCGAGGGCGTCGGCACCGGCCAGGGTGTCGGTCAGCCGGCCGAAGCCGTGCCGGGCGACGGCGGCGAGCAGTTCGCGGTGGGTGGGGAAGTAGCGGCGCGGTGCTCCGTGGGAGACCCCGGCGCGGCGGGCGATCTCCCGCAGCCCGAGGGCGTGGACGCCCTCCTCGGTCACCAGCTCGATGCCGGCAGCCACCAGGCGGGCGCGGAGGTCGCGGTCCTGTTCGGTCATGGACACTGTCTACCGGATCACCGTAGACAGTGTCTACTCGCAGTGCCGCGCGTCCACGGGGCAGGGAACACGGACGGGGGAGACGGGCGGGGGCCGACCACGGCCGGGCCGGGGCGACGCCTGAGCGCCGCCGCCGGCCCGGCCGGGCGGCATCGGGGGCCGCGCTACTGCGGCGGCCGGTCGTCGCGGAACTGCTCCTTGAGCTTGTCCTGGGCGGTGTCGACCTGGCTCTGGTACTTGCCCTGGGTGCGTTCGTCGACGTAGTCGCCGGCCTTGTCGACACCCTTCTCGGCCTGGTCCTCGTGGCCCTTCAACAGGCCCTTGAGCTTATCCAGCATGGACATGTGGTCACCCCCCTGGATGAGACGCCCCCACCCCTCCAGCATCACCGCCCTGGGCGTCCCGCGCACCTCGCGCCGCGCGGCGGCCTTGGCAAGGCGGTCGCCGTCATGTCAAATCGTGAACCCACCGACCGTCGGAAGGAGTCGCCTTGAAGCCCCGCTCCCGTTCCCGGACCTCCCCGCTCGCCGCCCTGACCGCCGCCGCCCTGGTCGCGCCGTTACTACTCGTCAGTGCGGGCAGTGCCAACGCCGACCCGGACCCGGCCCGCCGGGGCGCCAGGCTGGCCGAGCGGCTGGTCGGGGCGAGCAGCGCCGAGGACGCCCGGGACACCCTGGTCGCGCTGCAACGGTTCGCCGACCGCAACGGCGGTACCAGGGCGGCCGGTTCGAAGGGCCACGACCTGTCCGCGCGGTACATCTACGAACAGGCCCGGCGGGCCGGGCTCAAGGTCTCCCGGCAGGACTTCGAGTACACCTTCTTCGAGGCCCGGGCACAGCGCCTGGACGTGCTGTCACCACGGGCGGAGTCGGTGCCGGTACTGGCGATGACCTACTCGGTGAGCGGCCCGGAGGCGGGCCTGACCGCCGAGTTGGGCGTCGCCCCGGTGAGCGCCGCCACCGGCTGCACGCCCGCCGACTACCCGGCGGGCTCCGTCACCGGCCGGATCGCGCTGATCCGGCGCGGCGGGTGCAGCTTCGCCGCGAAGCAGGCGGCCGCGGCCACGGCGGGCGCCGTCGGGGCGCTGATCTACAACAACACCGACGGCGAACTGAACGGGACCCTCGGCGAGCCCACCGCCGGGAAGGTCCCCACCGGCGGGATCACCGAGGCGGCGGGCAAGGCGCTGGCCGCCGAGGCCGCCGCCGGTCCGGTGCGGCTGACCCTGGACGTCCGCACGTTCATGGAGCAGCGCAAGACCTGGAACGTCATCGCCGAGACCCGGGGCGGCGATCCGGCGAACACCGTGATGGTCGGTGCCCACCTGGACTCCGTCCCGGCCGGGCCCGGCATCAACGACAACGGCTCCGGCGCGGCCGGCATCCTGGAGGTCGCGAAGAACCTCGGCACCCGGCCGGTCAAGAACAAGGTCCGGTTCGCCTGGTGGTCGGCCGAGGAGTTCGGCCTCAAGGGCTCCGAGGCGTACGTGAAGTCGCTCTCCGACGCGGACCGGAAGAACATCCGGCTCTACCTCAACTTCGACATGATCGCATCCCCCAACTACGCGCAGTTCGTCTACAACGGCTCCGGCAGCGCGGGCGGCGGCGCGGGCCCGGAGGGCTCGGCCCAGATCGAGCGCTTCCTCACCGACTACCTGGACGGCCGCGAGCTGCCGCACGAGCCGCGCGCCTTCGACGGCCGCTCCGACTACGGTCCGTTCATCGACGCGGGCATCCCGGCCGGCGGCACCGACACCGGCGCCGAGGTGATCAAGACCCCCGAGCAGCAGGCCCGTTACGGCGGAACGGCGGGCGCCGCCTACGACGCCTGCTACCACAAGGCCTGTGACGACCTGGACAACCTGGACCTGGCGGTCTTCGACAACAACATCGACGTGATCGCCCATGCCGTCGGCACCTACGCCTGGGACCTCTCCCCGCTGCAGCGGCCCGTACCCGGGCAGCGCCCGGCCGCCCGGGCGGCCGGCGGAGCGGGTATCAGCACCCCGGGCAGCACCGGAGCCGGCGACGCCGGAGCGGGCGGCACCGCCGCCCACGCGGTGGCGGCCTGACGCCCGGGTGGGCCCGCTGCCGTCCTCGGGCGGCGGGCCCACCCACCGGCCGTGCGCACACCGTCCACAGGGCACCTCCCGTCCGCCATCGCCCCTGGTGGGTCAGGGTGCGCACCACCGTAGCGGCCACCACTGACAATCGGCCCCCGGCCCTGTACGGTGCCGCGCGGAGCGCATCCGCCGAGACCCGGTGGGTGCGTCGAGTCCGGTCCTGACACCATGGGACCGAGATCACGAGATCACGACACCCGTGACACCCTCGGAGGAGTCAGCAACATGAGCACGCACTACGACGTCGTCGTCCTCGGCGCGGGCCCCGGCGGCTACACCGCCGCCGTCCGTTCGGCCCAGCTGGGCCTCAAGGTCGCGGTCATCGAGGCCAAGTACTGGGGCGGCGTCTGCCTCAACGTCGGCTGCATCCCCTCCAAGGCCCTGCTGCGCAACGCCGAGCTCGCCCACATCTTCACCAAGGAGGCCAAGACCTTCGGCATCAAGGTCGAGGGCCAGGTGACCTTCGACTTCTCCGAGGCCTTCAAGCGCAGCCGCTCGGTGGCCGACGGCCGGGTCAAGGGCGTCCACTACCTGATGAAGAAGAACGGCATCACCGAGTACGACGGCTGGGGCACCTTCGTCGACGACCACACCCTCCAGGTCGCGCTCAGCGGCGGCGGCTTCGACGTGGTCACCTTCGACCACTGCATCATCGCCTCCGGTGCCACCACCCGCCTGCTGCCCGGCACCAGCCTGAGCGAGCGCGTGGTGACCTACGAGGAGCAGATTCTCACCGAGCAGCTGCCGGAGAGCATCATCATCGCGGGCGCCGGCGCGATCGGCGTCGAGTTCGCCTACGTGCTGCACAACTACGGCGTGAAGGTCACCATCGTCGAGTTCCTGGACCGCGTGGTGCCGCTGGAGGACGTCGAGGTCTCCACCGAACTCGCCAAGCAGTACCGCAAGCTGGGCATCGAGGTGCTCACCTCGACCCGGGTCGAGTCGATCGACGACAGCGACCCGAACGCCAAGGTGCGGGTGACCGTCACCAAGGACGGGCAGCAGCAGGTGCTGGAGGCCGACAAGGTGCTCCAGGCGATCGGCTTCGCGCCGCGGGTCAACGGCTACGGCCTGGAGAACACCGGGGTCAAGCTGACCGACCGCAACGCCATCGCGGTGGACGGGCGCGGCCGCACCAGCGTCGACCACATCTTCGCGATCGGCGACGTCACGGCCAAGCTGATGCTCGCGCACGCCGCCGAGACGATGGCCGTGATCGCCGCCGAGACCATCGGCGGGGCGGAGACCATGGAGGTCGACTTCGCCATGATCCCGCGCGCCACCTACTGCCAGCCGCAGATCGCCTCCTTCGGCTACACCGAGGCCCAGGCCCGTGACCTCGGCTACGACGTCAAGGTCGCCAAGTTCCCGTTCACCGCGAACGGCAAGGCGCACGGCCTCGGCCACCCGATCGGCTTCGTCAAGGTGATCTGCGACAACACCCACGGCGAGCTGCTCGGCGCCCACCTGATCGGCCCCGAGGTCACCGAGCTGCTGCCCGAGCTGACGCTGGCCCAGCAGTGGGACCTCACCGTCCACGAGGTGGCCCGCAACGTGCACGCCCACCCGACCCTGGGCGAGGCGGTCAAGGAGGCCATCCACGGCCTCGCCGGTCACATGATCAACATGTGACGACCCGGACGTGCCGACGGTGCGGCCCCGCCCGGCGGGGCCGCACCGTCCTCCGCTGTCCTCGACCGGGGACCGGGCGGATCTCGCTCGGGCCAGCTCGGGCCAGCTCGGGCCAGCTCAGGTCAGGTCAGCTCAGTCGGTCGCGCAGCCAGGCCTTGACCTCGGGGGTGACCTCGTCGGTGAGGTCGGCGAACTCCTGGTGCTTGGTCAGGAACTTGGCCACGTACGGGCAGATCGGGACGATCCGCTTCCCGGCGGCCCGGACGTCCGTCAGCGCCGCCTGGACCAGCTGTCCGGCGAGGCCGCGGCCGGCGAAGGCCTCCTCGACCAGGGTGTGGTAGAAGACGCGCTGCCCGTCGTGGTCCAAGTACTCGGTGAAACCGGCGAGTTCACCGTCGACCAGGATCTCGTAGCGGTGCCGCTCGTCCGACCGCTCGACGACGGGGGTGCTGGGGGTGCTCATCGGGAAGGCCTCTCGCGGTTCGTACGGGCTTTCGGTGCGGGGTCAGACTAGCCGCCGGGCGGGGCGGGCGGTTCCGGGCCGGGGTGGGCGTCCACCTTGCCGGGCCGCGCGACGGGCCGGCCGGCTGAGCCGGACGGGCGCGGACCGAGGGGCGCCGGGCGCCCCGGCCCTCTAACGTGGGCGCGACGGCGCCGGGCCCGGCACCGTCGCGACACCGGAGGAGAGCGGAGGGGCCGTTGCTGGTGCGTGCCGCGAAGGCGTCCGGGCCGGCGCAGCCGCCGTCCGACCCAGGGTCCCAGCTGCCGGTGCTGGTCCGGTACGGGCACCGGTCCTGGCTGATCCCGGCCGTGCTGCTGGCGGCGGTGGTGGCCGTGGACGCCCTCACCCCCCGCGACTTCGAGTCGCTCAGCTGGCTGGCCCTGGTTCCGGTGGTCGCCGCGGGGCTGTGCGGTCCGGCGGTCACCGTGGCCTTCGCCGGTCTCGCGGTCGTCGCCTATCCCGGGCTGAACGGCGTCTGGGGCAAGTCCCACGGGATCGAGGACTTCCTGCTGGTGATCGCCGGCTGCGTCCTCGCGTATCCGCTCAGCGTCTTCCGGGCCCGGGCCGCCGCCTACGTCCGCCATCTGCAGGGCGCCGCCGAGACCACCCGGCAGGTGGTGCTGCGCCCGGTGCCGCCGGGCTGGGGCGGGGTGGACGCGGAGGCCCGCTACCTGGCCGCGGACGTCGAGGCCCGGGTGGGCGGCGACTTCTACGACGTGGTGGCCACCCCGTACGGCGCCCGGGTGCTCCTCGGCGACGTCCAGGGGAAGGGCCTGCCGGCGGTCGCCACGGCGGCGGCCCTGGTCGGCTGCTTCCGGGAGGCGGCCTTCCGGGAGGAGGGCCTGGCGACGGTCGCCTCCTGGCTGGAGGAGCGGGTGCACCGGCAGAACCGGCTCTCCGCCCGGCTGGGCGAGGAGGACGAGCGGTTCGCCACGGCGGTGGTCGTCTGGTTCCCCGACGACGCCCCCGGGGAGATCCAGGTGGTCAACTTCGGCCACGACTGCCCGTACGTCCTGGGCCCGGGCGGGGTCCGGCAGCTGCCGCCGGGCAACGGTGTCCCGCTGGGCCTCGCCCCGCTGGCCGGTCGGCTCCCGGAGGTGCAGCGGCTCCGGCTGGGCGTGGACGAGACCGTGCTGATCGTCACGGACGGGGTGACCGAGGCCCGGGACCGCCAGGGCGACTTCTTCGACCTGCGCGCCCACCTGGAGGGCCTGGCCGGCCTGCCCGGGGTCGGGGAGCCCGAGCGCCTGGTGGGTACCGTCGTCGGCGCCGTCCTCCGGCACTCCGGCGGGCGCCTGACGGACGACACCGCGCTGCTCGCGGTCCGCACCAGCAAGGGCAACGGCAAGGGCAGCGGGAACGGCAAGGGCTACGGCACCGGCAACGGCAAGGGCTACGGCACCGGCGGCGGCAGCGGCAACGGAAACGGCGCGGCCTCCGGCTGAGCCGGGGACCGCGCCGGTCGGGCGGTCGCGGAGAACGGTGGCCGCGCCTGCCGGGGGTCAGGCCCGCAGTTGGGCCACGGCGAGCGAGGGGCGCGGGATCCGGCTGATCACCGAGCCGATCAGGGTGCCGATCGACACCCCGAACACCGCGGACACGGCGGCCAGCACCGACTGGGCGCCGTTGCCGACCTCGATCTGCGCGGTGTTCAGCAGGCCGAAGGAGCCCGGCACCACGATCCAGAACGCGGGCAGGTAGAGCACCTGCCAGAGCGGTCCGCCGGGCAGCCAGTGCACCACGGTGGCCGCGACCGCGGCGCTGACCGCGCCCGCCAGCCCGCCTATCGCCGCGCCGTGGACCGACCCGACCACCACCTGCACGGTGACGCTGACCGCGATCACCGCGACGATCCACGGGATCGCCGCCGGCGGGGTGTTCACGTTGACCACGACGCCCGCCACGGCGATCGCCAGCCCCACCGCGATCACCCACCAACTCGGCCTGGCCACCTGGATGTTGGCCAGCGCACTGGCCGGTACGCCGATCGCGGTGGTGGCCGCCGCCACCCCGGCCAGGAACAGCGCCAGCTGCACCGCGCCGGACACCAGCCGGGCCGTCCCGGCGCTGGCGGCGCCCGCCGCGATCTCCGACAGCCCGGTGACCAGCAGCCCGCCCGGCAGCAGGATCGCCAGGGTGGCCACGATGGTGCGCAGCGGGCCCTCCAGCAGGCCGGCCCGGCTGAGCGACAGGACGAGCAGCGCCACCAGGAACCCGGCGGTGACCGGCAGCAGCGGGCGCAGCCTGGGCAGCCGGCGGGCCAGTGCGGTCAGGCCCGCCACGATCAGCGAGCCGGCCCCGGCGGCCAGCACGTTCGCCGTCACCGGTTGGAGGAACAGGCAGACGCCCACCCCGACCGGCAGTACCCCCAGGTCCGCCACCCAGGCGGGCCAGCGGGCGGGGGCGTGCCGGATGGCGTCCAGCTCGGCCAGGGCCCGGGGGCCGTCCAGCTCACCGGCGCGCAGCCGGTGCGCCAGGTGCAGGACGTCCGCGGTCTGCTCGAACCGCAGCGCGGCGCCGACCGGCCGGAAGCTGGTGGCCTCCACCGCGTCGAGGGCGACGAACAGCCCGTTGGTCAGCGCGGCGACCCGCACCTCGGGAGCCCCCAGTGCCCGTCCGAGCCCGCGGAGTTCCTCCTCGACCTCATGGACGGGAAGGCCCCCGCCCAGCAGGGCGTCGCCCAGTTCGAGCAGCAGGCGGCGGAGCGGGTCGGCGGGGGCCTCGTTGCCCCGGACCGGCGGAGACTTGCTAGACATGGCAGGTATCGTCCCATCCCGCCCGCTTGGGTCCGAATCTGCCCCGGTCTGATCGTTTCGTGCTGCCGCCGCCCGGTCGCCCCGGGGCGCCGGGCCGCGGTCCGGCGGTCAGTTCACATAGACCGCCGGGGCGCCGGACTGGCTGGTGTCGGTGACCGGGCCGTAGCTCGCCGAGAAGTAGCCGTCGCCGGGGCAGAGGCCGGAGCCGCCGCTCTTGGCGAAGTGCTCGTTGGTGAAGGTCAGGCCCTGGCCGCCGTTGTCGGCGGCGCCGGTGAAGGCTCCGCTGAGCCGGTAGGTGCAGGTGATGGTGCCGAACCAGCTGTTCAGGACGGCGGTGGCCTGGATCTGCCCGGCGCTGCCGCCGGTCAGGGTGACGGGCAGGCCCGCGTCGTCGGCGATCGAGACGCCGTACGGGAGGGTGTCGACCGTCAGGCTGCGCACCGAGGTGACGCCGGTGACGTTGGCGGTGCAGGAGCCGAAGGTGAGGCCGGTCAGGGACTCGGTGGCGGTGCCGGGGGCGGCCGGGTTGGTCAGCACGGTGGCGGACAGCCGGGAGGTCGCGCAGGTGACGCCGGTGGTGCTGGTGGCGGTGGAGTAGAAGGTGGCGGAGCGGCCGGCGAGCGGTGCGGCGAGGGCGTCGCCCGCCGCGACGGCGGCGCCACCCGTGCTGCCGGTGGTGAGCACGGGGCCGGCGGCGACGGGGGCGGTCGCGGCGGTCGGGGATGCGGCGACGGTGGCGGGAGCCGCCGCGACCAGGGCGAGCGCGGCGAGTACGGAGACGGTCAGGGCAGCGGTGCGGTGGGGGAGTGCGCGCATGGGAAAGCCTCTTCCTCGGTGAGGGACGGGAAGGCGAACTTCCGCTGCTCCCGGAGGACTCCCGAGGGACGGGGAGCGGGGAGCTGACTCCGTTGTAGGACCGTGTCGGTGACCCGTCAAGGTACGGCGGCGAAGCTGCTGACTTTTCGTCAACAACGATCGGACGGCCCGGTTCGGCGAGCCGACAGCGCGCGGAGAGCGTGGTGTCAGTGCCCTGACAGTTTCCTGGCAGCGCCCTGACGGTGCGGAACGGAAGACTCCGTGACGCCCACTCAGCCGATCGACCGAGAGAGCCGCCCATGCCCCGACCCCGCACCACCGCCACCCTCCGCGGCGCCGCCGCCGCGGCCGTCGGCCTGCTGCTGGCCGCCCTCCCCCCGGCCGCCGCCTCGGCCGCCGCGCCCGCCCCACCGGTGCCGGTCCTGACCTGGGCCAAGCCCTGCGCCCCCGGATTCCAGTGCGACACCGCCCAGGTGCCGCTGGACCACCGCGACCCGCACGGCCGCTCCATCGACCTGGCGCTCATCCGCCACCCCGCCGACGACCCGGCGCACCGGATCGGCACCCTGTTCTACAACCCGGGCGGCCCGGCGATCCCCGGCACCCTGGCGCTGCCCTCCACCACCCCGCTGTTCCCCGAGGAGGTCCGCCGGAGATTCGACATCGTCAGCTTCGACCCGCGCGGCGTCGGCGCCTCCACCACCCTGCGGTGCTTCCCCGACCCGGCCGGCGAACAGGCCCTGCTCGGCGGACTCCCCGCCGGCTACCCGATCGGCGCCGAACAGCAGTCGCGCTGGGCCGACACCTACGCGCAACTGGGCCGCCGCTGCGCCGAGAACGACCGCACCGGCCTGCTCGCCCACTTGTCCACCGCGGACGTCGCCCGCGACCTCGATCTGCTGCGCCAGGCTGTCGGCGACCGCAGGCTCAGCTACCTCGGCACCTCCTACGGGACGTACCTCGGCGCCACCTACGCCAACCTCTTCCCCGGTCGGGTGCGCGCCATGGTCCTGGACAGCGCCGTCGACCCGGTGGCCTGGTCCACGGGCCGCACCCCGCAGGACCGGGCACTGCCGCCGTTCCTGCGCACCGGCAGCGACCTCGGCTCGGCCCGCACCCTGGACGACTTCCTCGACCGCTGCGGCGCCGCCACCCCGGCCGACTGCGCCTTCTCCGCGGGCAGCCCGGAGGCGACCAGGGCCAAGTACGCCGCGCTGACAGAGCGCCTGGCGCACGGACCGGTCACCGTCGGCACCGGCGCGCAGGCCGTCACCTACGACGAGGCGAGCGCCGTCTCGACCGTCGCGCTGCTGCTGTACTCGGCCCAGCCGCTGCCGCAGCTCGGCAGCCGCGGCTGGGCCGCCCTGGGCGGGCAGTTGCAGAGCCTGTGGACCGCCGCCGACAACCCGGCGGCACCCCTGCCGACCGGTGCGCAGCCCGGCCAGACGCAGGTCCTCGGCGTGCTGTGCGCCGACACCGTCAACCCGCCCGCCGGCACCGGCTACCCGGCCCTCGCCGACCTCGCCCGGGAGCGCTCCGGCGCCCTCGGCCCGTACTGGGTCTGGCAGACCCAGCGCTGCGCCGACTGGCCGGCCGAGGCCGCCCGGGACCGCTACACCGGGCCCTGGGACCGCTACACCGCCGCGCCCGTGCTGGTCGTCGCCAACACCGGCGACCCGGCCTGGCCGTACCAGGGCTCCCGCGCGCTGGCCGACACCCTGGCCCGCGGCCGGCTGCTGACCGTCGACGGCCCGGGCCACAGCGTGCTCGGCAACCCGAGCGGCTGCGCCGCCGGCTACGAGGCGCGCTACCTGCTGGACGGCGACCTGCCGCCGCGTGGCCGGGTCTGCGCGCCGGACGGGCCGCCGTTCCGGTAGCGGTCGGTGACCGGCGGGCGGGCCTGCCCGGATCGGTGACGGTCCGGTCCGGCCCGGTTCAGTGCTCGCGGTCGCCGCCGCCGTCCTGGTCCGACGGCTCTCGGCCGCGCGCGTGGTGGCGCCGGAGGAACCAGACCAGCAGGGTGACGGCGACGAGAGCGGCGATCGTGATGGCGGCGACCCGGCCGACGGTGCCCTCCACCCTGCTGTAGGCGGCTCCGGCGAAGTAGCCCAGAAGGGTGAAGCCGAAGGCCCAGGCCAGCCCGCCGAGGGCGTTGTAGAACAGGAACCGGCGGTACGGCATCCGGGACATCCCGGCCAGCGAGGGCACCAGCGGGCGGAAGAAGGCGATGAAGCGGCCGACGAACACGGCGGCCGGTCCGCGGCGGCGGATCAGGTCCTGCGCCGTCTCGACCCGCTTCGCGTGCCGCCGCAGCGGGCGGGTGCGCAGGATCGTCGGGCCGAGGTGGCGGCCGATCTCGTAGCCGGCGGAGTCTCCGAGGACGGCCGCGCAGACCACCACCAGGATCATCCAGCCGAGCGAGACGCTGCCCTGGTGGGCGATGAAGCCGCCGAGGACGGCGGCCGACTCGCCCGGGATGAAGAAGCTGAAGAACAGCGCGTCCTCGGTGAAGACCATGGCGCCGACGACCGCGTACACGACCGGGCCGGACAGTCCGCGCAGCCAGTCGGTGATCGCGTGCATCCGCCGCACCTCGCCGGTGATCGGTCCCCTTTCTGCCCCAATGTAACGCTTGTCCGGTGTGCTGCTTGTCGGCGGTGCAGTGCCCGCCCGGGTGCAGAGACGGAGCTGAGGACGGCCGGAGTGGGTCAGAAACCCGGCCTATGACCCCATAGGAAAGGGGGTACTACTCGGATCTGGTCGGTGCACGGAGGATTCCCGGTGTATTGATCATCAACGGGACGAGGGAATCACGTGCAACTGAGCAGAATGGCCGCCGCCGCCGTCGCCGCAGGGGCCACCGGGCTCGTCGCGGCGGCGGTGCTTCCGACCGCGGCGGCGGCGAATCCGGTGGCAGCGACTCCGGTGACCACGACTGCGGTGACCACGACTGCGGTGACCGCGACGGCGCCCGGAACGTCGGCGACCGCGACGGAGGCCACCCTGGAACTGCGCGGACTGCCCCGCGACTTCGAACCCGGGGCCGACTGGCAGGAGTTCGCCGTCGTTCTCCACCGCTCGGAGACGGACGGGCAGTTCAACCGGCTGTTCTTCGAGGTCCACGACACCCAGTACGCCGGGATCAGGTCCGATCAGATCGAGGTCCAGTACTTCCTCGACGGCCGGTGGCAGTCGACCACGTCGTTCAACGATCCGGGGGACAACTGGCAGGACTTCCCGCTCCCGGAGGACGAAGGGCCCATTCCGCCCGGTGTCACGGAGATTCCGATCCGGTTGAAGTTCGGGCCGGACAACCCGTTCACCGACCGGGTCGACATCGGCGTCATGGGCTACCTCGGCAAGGACGACATCGTGAAGATACAGCCCCGGAAGGTCATCCGGCTCGTCCCCGGACATCCGACCCCGACGGTGACGCCGACCACCACCCCGACGTCGACACCAACACCCACGCCGACGCCCACGCCCACCTCGACACCCACGTCCACGCCGACGTCGACGACCACCCCGACGGCCACTCCGAGCGGGACGCCCACGGAACCCGGTGGCCCGGGGGAGTCACCCGGCCCCGGCGCGTCCGGCAGCCCGAGCCCGTCCGCCTCGGCGGCCCCGCCCGCAGCGGGCGCAGGCACCGGCGGCGAGCGCTCCCCCGGACCCGCTGCCCCCGCGCCCGGGGGTGAACTGGCCCGCACGGGAGCGGACTTGGTCGGCACCGCGCTGCCGGTCGGCCTCGTCGCGATCGCTGCGGGTGCCGCCCTCGCCCTCGCCGCCCGGGCGGCCCGTGCTCGCCGCCGACGGCGCTGAACCCCACCACGACCAGAACCCCCGAGGGCGGGACGGCAGTTCGCCGTCCCGCCCCGTCCTGCCCTGTTCCGTCCGGCTCGATCCGCCCCGACGTCCGTGGACCCCACCATGCCGCTTTCCCCCCGAGTGCCCGACCTCCCCAGCCTGGAGCTGCTGCTCGCCGTCGCCCGGCTCGGCAGTCTCGGCCGGGCCGCCCGGGAGGTCGGCATCAGCCAACCGGCCGCCTCCGCCCGGATGCGGGTGATGGAGACCAGGATCGGGGTCGGCCTCCTCGAACGCTCCCCGAACGGTTCCCGCCTGACGTCGGCCGGGGTGCTGGTCACCGGCTGGGCCGGCCGGGTGCTGGAGGCCGCCGGGGCGATGGACGCGGGGATCGAGGCGCTGCGCGGCGAGCGCGACGACCGGTTGCGGGTCGCCGCGAGCCTGACGGTGGCCGAGCACCTGTTGCCCGGCTGGCTGGTCGCCCTGCGGGAGGAACGGCCGGACACCGTGGTCTCGTTGAGCGCCGACAACTCCGGTCTGGTGGCCGAGAAGGTGCTGCGCGGCGAGGTCGACCTCGGGTTCGTCGAGAGCGCCACCGTCCCGGCCGGGCTGGACGCCGTGGTGGTGGCGCGGGACGAGCTGGTGGTGGTCACCGCCCCGCAGCACGCCTGGGCGCGCCGCAGCCGGGTCGCCCCCGAGGAGTTGGCGGCCGCCCGGCTGATCCTGCGGGAGGCGGGGTCGGGTGCCCGGCAGGTGCTGACGGCCGTGCTGGCGCCGCACGGCGGGCCGGCCGGCCCGCTGCTGGAACTGCCCTCCTCGACGGCGGTGAAGGCCGCAGCGGTCGCCGGGGCCGGGCCGGCCGTGCTCAGCCGGCTGGCGGTCGAGGAGGACCTGCGGGCGCGGCGGCTGGTGGCCGTCCAGGTCACCGGGGTGGACCTGAGCCGGTCCCTGCGGGCGGTCTGGCCCAGCGGCCGGCGTCCGCAGGGACCGGCCCGCGACCTGCTGTCGATGGCCGGCCGCGCGGTCCGCCGGGGTCCGGGCCGTACCGCCTCGGGGACGGCGTACGGCTCCGGCTCGGCGTCCGGTCCCGGCTCAGCCCGCCGCTGACCGGGCCGCCTCGCCTACCAGCCGAAGCACCCGAAGCAGCCGAAGCAGCCGGAGCAGCCGCAGCCGATCGACAGGTCGCGGGCCCAGGCCTGGGCGGTCGCACCGAGGAACACGACGGGTGAGCCGCGGCGCAGGCTTCCTTAGCGGAACGTAAGTTCTGCGCGGCGCTCCTTGCCGCCGCCCCGCGGGCGGCGGCACGCTCTGGGACACCCACCCGCCGTACCAGCCGCTGGAGCCGCCATGTCCCCGTCCGCCGCCGTCCCGGCCGCCCCCGCTCCCCGCCCCCAGCCGCCCGGCGCGGACCGCGCCCGGCGGCGGCGCGCCCTGATCGGCGGGTCGCTGGGCAACCTGGTGGAGTGGTACGACTGGTTCGTCTACGCCAGCTTCGCCGTCTACTTCGCCGACGACTTCTTCCCCGGCAGCGACTCCACCGCCAAGCTGATGAACACCGCCGGCATCTTCGCGGTCGGCTTCCTGATGCGCCCCGTCGGCGGCTGGCTGCTCGGCCGGGCCGCCGACCGGCACGGCCGCAAGAGCGCGCTCACCCTGACCGTCACCATGATGTCCGCGGCCGCCGTGCTGATCGCCGTCGCCCCGACCTACGCGCGGGCCGGCTACCTCGGCGCCGTCGTGCTGCTGCTCGCCCGGTTGCTCCAGGGCATGAGCATCGGCGGCGAGTACGCAGCCAGCGCCACCTACCTCACCGAGGCCTCCGCGCCGAACCGGCGCGGCCTCGGCTCCTCCTTCCAGTACGTCTCGATGACCTGCGGCCAACTCCTCGGCCTGGGCATCCTGATCGTCCTGCAGCACACCCTCAGCAGTGCCCAACTGCACTCCTGGGGCTGGCGGTTGCCGTTCCTGCTCGGCGCCGTGCTGGCCGTCGTGGTGCTCTGGCTGCGCCGCCGGCTGCCGGAGACCGAGGCCTTCGCCGCCGAGTCCGCCGGCCGGGAGCGGGCCGACGCCCGCGGCACCCTGCGCAGCCTGTGGGAGCACCGGCGCCAGGCCGCCCTGGTGATGGCCCTGACCCTCGGCGGCACCGTCGCCTACTACACGTACACCACCTACCTGACCAAGTACCTGATCGGCAGCGCCGGGCTCGCCAAGGACACCGCCACCCTGGTCAGCTTCACCGCGCTCGCGGTGTTCGCCGCCGTCCAGCCGCTGGCCGGGCTGCTCTCCGACCGGATCGGCCGCCGCCCGCTGCTGATCACCTTTGCGCTCGGCTGCACCGTCGGCACCTACCCGCTGATGACCGCCCTCGGCTCGGCCTCCGGCTACTGGTCCGCGCTCGGCCTCTCGCTCGTCGCGCTGCTCGTCGTCACCGGCTACACCTCGATCAACGCGGCCGTGAAGGCCGAACTCTTCCCCACCCGGATCCGCGCCCTCGGCGTCGCGCTGCCGTACGCCCTCGCCAACGCGCTGTTCGGCGGCACCGCCGAGTACATCGCGCTCTGGTTCAAGAACAGCGGCCACGAGTCCGGCTTCTTCTGGTACGTCTCCGGCTGCGCGCTGGTCTCCCTGGTCGTCTACGTGCTGATGCCCGACACCCGGCACGCCGTGCTCGACCCCGCGGAGACCCCGGCACCGGCCGCCGCGGCGCAGCCCGTACCGTAGTCACCTCACCGCCGGGGAGGGTTCGTGCACATGCTGCTGGTCGAGGACGACGACCGGATGGCCCAGGCCCTCGCCACCGCGCTCGCCCGGCGCGGCCACACCGTGCGCCGGGTGGTCCGCGCCGCCGAGGCGCTGCGGCACGTCCGGGAGGCCGAGTTCGTCCTGCTCGACCTCGGCCTGCCCGACCTGGACGGCCTCGACCTGCTGCGCAAGCTGCGCACGGTGTGCGCGGTGCCGCTGATCGTGGTCACCGCGCGCAGTGAGGAGCGGGACGTCCTCCAGGGCCTGCGGGCCGGCGCCGACGACTACGTGGTCAAGCCGTTCCGGATGGCCGAACTCATCGCCCGGATCGACACCGTGCGCCGCCGCACCGCCGCCGCCCCGGAACCGGCCGGCGGGCAGCGGCAGGTGCGCACCGGGGACGTCACGATCGACCCGGCGGCCCGCACCGTGACCGTCGGCGGCGCCGAAGTCCGGCTCACCCGGCGCGAGTTCGACGTGCTCGCGCTGCTCGCCGCGCAACCCGGCGACGTCCGCTCCCGCGAGGAGATCCTGGACCGGATCTGGGGCGACGCCTTCCTCGCCTCCTCCCGCTCGCTGGACGTGCACGTGGCCGGCATCCGGGCCAAGACCGGCCGGGCCGCTCTGGTCCGCACCATCCGCGGCTACGGCTACCAACTCGGCGCCCTGGAAGGCCGGTGAGGCGCCGGCTGCTGGCGGTGCTCACCGCGCTGATCGGTACGGCCGTGCTGCTGCTCGCCCTGCCGCTGGCCGACTCCTACGCCCGCGGTCGCACCGAACACCTGCTGCTGCAACGCCGGGCCGACGGCGTCCGCTTCGCCGAGCTCGCCGACCGGATCCGCACCGACGCCGACCGCCGTGAACTCGACGCCGAACTCACCCGCTACGCCCAGCTCTACGGCGCCGCCGTGACGGTGGTCGACACCGCCGGACACACCGTCGGCCGGGCCGGTCCGGCCCCGGTCGGCCCGGCCGCCCGGCAGGCCGAGGACCGCGCCCTGACCGGCCGCTCCACCGAGGCGCTGCCCACCGTCCTGCCCTGGGGGCCGGACACCGTGGTGCTGGCCGAACCGGTCGGCCAGGACGAACGGGTCGGCGGCGCCGTCCTGTTGACCGTCCCCACCGACGCGGCGCGGCACGACGTGCTGGTCCGCTGGACGCTGATCGCGGCCGGCGCCGTCACCGCCTTCGGCGCCGCCGCCCTGGTCGCGGCCGGCATCGCCCGCTGGCTGCTGCGGCCCGTCCACGAACTCGACCGCGCGGTCGCCACCATGGCCGACGGCCGCTTCGAACCGCGCACCGCCGTCGCTGCCACCGCCGACACCGGCCCGCCCGAACTGCGGCGGCTGCGCGAGCACTTCGACGGCATGGCGGCGGCGGTCGGCGAATCGCTGCGCCGCCGCCGGGACTTCGTCGCCGACGCCTCGCACCAGCTGCGCAACCCGCTGGCCACCCTGGTGCTGCAACTGGAGAACGCCGAGCCGTACGTCGCGCCGGGCCCCGGCCGGCAGGCGCACGCCCTCGCCCTGGACGAGGCGGACCGGCTGGGAGAGCTGCTCGACGGCCTGCTCGCCCTGGCCCGGCTGGAGGCGGCCGCCGCGCCGGTCGAGGAGCAGGACGTCTCCGCGGCCGTGGCCGAGCGGGTGGCGGCCTGGGTCCCGGTGTTCGAGGCGGGCGGTCCGGAGCTGACCGCCGAGATCACCCCCGGGCTGCGTGCCCGCGCCCTGCCCGACGCGGCCGGGCGGATCCTGGACGCCCTGCTGGACAACGCCGGCAAGTTCGTCCCGCCCGGGGCCCAGGTCCGGGTGACCGTCCGGCCCGGCCCGGACGGCGGCGCGGTGGTCCGGGTCCGGGACACCGGGCCCGGTGTCCCGGACGCTCAACTCCCCTTGCTGCTGGGGCGCTTCGCTCGCGCACCGGAGCACCAGAACCTTCCCGGCACCGGCCTCGGCCTGGCCATCGCGGACGAACTCGCCCGGGCCGGCGGCGGAACGCTCACCGTCGCGCCCTCGCTGCCGCACGGGCTGACCGTCGAGTTCCGCCTCCCCGCGCCCTGAGCGGTTCAGTGGTACCGGCTCAGCGGTACCAGGTGCGGATGGCGGCGGCGGCCTCCCGGACGTCCGCGCGCCCGGCGCGGATGCGGGCGGCGAGGTCGGCGGCGGCCTTCGGGCCGGCGGTGACGGTGACGCCGGAGGCGGTGAGGTAGGCGGCGGCGACGACGGCGGCGAAGTGCTCGTTGCCGGACTCCAGCGCGGGCACCCGGATGAGCTGGTGCATCAGCGCGGCCGCGCGCTGGTGCGGGCCCTCGTACACCGGCACGTCCATGACCTCGTCGGCGTGCCGGGCCACGGCGGCGGAGAGGGTCCCGTAGTCCGTGATGTCGGGGTCGGTGGGCAGGAAGCGGTGGGCGATGTCCAGCAGCCAGGCCCGGTCGATGCGCAGGATCACGCCGCGTCCAGGGCGGGTCCGCGCCGCCTGCGCGCGTGCTGTTCGGGGGCCGCATGGATCTGGACCTGGTCGGCCGGCCGGACGTTCAACCACATGCCCCGCAGCGTAGCCAGGTGTACGGGGAGCTACAAACCGGGCGCGGCGGGTTCGGGGGCGGCGAGGGCGGCGCCTCCTGACTGGCTGTCATCTTTTGGCCGGCCGTCACCCGTACACCGAGCGGTAGTAGGCCGCCGCCCCCGGGTGCAGCGGGACGGCGCCGGTGGAGACGGCGAAGCGGGGTTCCAGCCGGGCGCCGGCCGTCACCGAGCGCAGCAGGGTGGCCCATTGGTCGAAGAGGATGCCGAGCAGCCGCCGGACGGCGTCCTCGGGGACGCCCGGCCGGGCGGTCAGGTAGTTGCCGACGCCGAGGGTGGGGACGGGCGCGGCCAGGTCGTAGGCGCCGGCGGGCAGGGTGACGGCCGTGTACACCGGGCCGTAGCGCTCCCGCAGTTGCGCGGCGACGGCGTCCAAGGGCACGAACCGCAGCGGCAGTTCACGGGCGAGCGCGGACACCGCGGGGGTCGGCACGCCGCCGGACCAGAACACCGCGTCCAGGGTGCCGTCGCGCAGCGCGTGCAGTGACTCGGCCAGTCCGAGGGACTGCTGCCGTACGTCGATCCCCGCCCGGCGCAGCAGCCGCCCGGCCGTCACCTGGTTGCCGGAGCCCACCGCGCCGGTGGCCACCCGGCGGCCCGCCAGGTCGGCCAGCTCGCGCACCGGCCCGTCGGCCGGGGCGAGCAGGTGCAGGTAGTTGACGTACACCCGGGCCAGCGCCGTCAGGCCGATCGGACGCTCGAAGGTGTCGCGGCCCAGGACGGCGTCCTCGGCGACGTCGGCGGTGGTGAGCGCCAGGTCCACCGAGCCGTCGGCGAGCTGCTGGAGGTTGTCGACGCTGGCCGCGCTGCTCACCGGGGTGAGGGTGAGGTGTCCGCTCGCGTTCACGGCCTCGGTGAAGGAGTGTCCGAAGGCGTTGTACGGCCCGCCCTCGGGCCCGGTGGCCAGCCGCAGCGCGCGGTCCGGTGCCTCGTGGCCGGAGCAGCCGGCCGTGCAGCCCGTGCCGAGGGCCGCCGCCAGGGCCGCGCCCAGCAGGGTGCGGCGGCGCGGGGCGCTGGCGGTCATGGCGGGAAGGGTAGCCCAGCCCGGGGCCGCGGCGGACGCCGGGCCCGGGAACGCGGGCACCGCCGGGCCCTGGGAGCAGGACCCGGCGGTGCCGGAGGTGGTGCGGGGTGCGGGCCGTGCGTCAGGCGCGGCGGCCGCGCTTGCGGCGGGCGAGGAGGACCGCTCCGCCGCCGACCGCCAGCAGGGCGACGGCCGCGGCCGCGATCGGCCCGGTGCTGGAGTTGGCGCCGGTCTCGGCCAGCGGCGGGCCGGAGACGCTGCTGGTGGCCCCGGCGACGGCGGTGGAGCCGGTGGCCGAGGTGGCCGAGCCGGCCGGGGTGGTGGCGGAGGAGCCGCCGGTGGGCCGGCCGCTCGGGGTGTCGCCGCCGACCGGGGCGCCGGTGGTCGGGTCCAGGATCAGGGTGGCCGACTGCGGGTTCTTGAAGTCGAACATGCCCTCGATGGAGCCGGCGTGCTCGTCGAAGGAGGAGTCGCCGATCCGGCCGGTCTTCCAGTTGTCCTCGACGAAGCGCAGGATCGAGGTCTGGTCGGTCTGGGTGTGGTCGACGAAGTTGGCCTTGGCGTACGGCGAGACGACCAGCAGCGGCAGGCGCGGGCCGAAGCCGCAGCGGTCGGCGTAGCCGCCCCAGCCGGCGTCCTTGCCGCACTGGCCGGCGCCGCTCAGGCTGTCGTTGGCCGCGTCCTTGGAGCCGTTGACCGGCTCGGCGAACTTGTGGTCGTACCAGCCGTCCGAGTCGTCGTAGGCGATGACGACGGCGGTGGAGGCCCAGTCCTTGGACTTCTGGAGCTTGTTGACGGTGTCGACGACGAACTGCTGCTCGTCCAGCGGGTCGGAGTAACCGGCGTGGCCGTCCTGGTAGTTGGCGGCCTTGAGGTAGCTGACGGCGGGCAGGTTGCCGTGCTGGAGGGCGGCGTCGAAGTCGGTCAGGTCGTACTGGTGGTTGGCCTGGCCGGCGTGGCCGATCTCCTCGACGTCCTTCGGAGCGAGGTGGTTCGGGTTGGCCGTGGACTTGTAGTACTGGAAGGGCTCGTGGTGCGGGTTGTAGTCGGTCTGCGAGGCGCCCACGATGTTCTTGTGCGCGGAGTCGCAGACCGCCTTGCCGTCCTTGGTCCCGGTCGGCTTGAAGCCGCCCTGGAACCAGCCCCAGCTGACGCCCTTGTCGTTGAGCAGGTCGCCGACGTTCCTGCCGGTCATCACCAGGTGGTTGTGCGCGGGGCTGGAGCAGTCGTCGTAGCCCGGGTCCGGGTCGTTGATGACGGTGCCGACGCCCTTGGCGTCCGGGGAGGCCACCACGTAGGCGTCGGTGGTCTGCTGGCCGGTCTTCGGGTCGACCGGGTAGCCGCCGTGGGTGTTGCCGGTGATCAGGTTGATCGCGCCCGGGGTGGAGGGCCCGTAGTTGGTACCGAAGGAGTTGTCGCTCATCGCGAAGCGCTGGGCGTAGTTCCAGTAGCCGGTGACGGTGTTGCCGTCGTAGTAGTCCATCACCAGGCCGGGCGCGGTGTACATCGGAGCCTTGCAGTTCTCGATGTCGGTGTGCTCGACGAACTTGTCCATCTTGCCGCCGTCGAAGGCGAGCTGCTCGTCCTTGTAGGTGTGGTCCTGGTCGCAGGTGACCGCCTGGGACGGGCTCAGCCGGACCGGGTTGTTCCGGTTCGGGTTCCTGTGCAGCAGGTCGTCGCTCAGGCCGTCCACCTTGGGGGTGTCGGGCTTGGCGGTGAACTTCACCTTGTCGTCGGCGGTGTTGGCCGCGTTCGGGTAGGTGCCGAAGTAGTGGTCGAAGGAGACGTTCTCCTGGAATATCACCACCAGGTGCTTGACCGGGGTGGCGGTCTGCGGGCCGTCGGCGGCGAAGGCCGCGGGGGCACCGCCGAAGGCGGTCAGCGAGGCAGCACCGAGCAGGCCGGCACCGTAGCGGAGCCACCTGTTGCGGGAGGGAACTGCGTGCATGGTCGGATCCTCGACGTCATCGTCATGTGTGTCAGAAGTTGGGGCCGTGACGCGCGTAGCACGAGCGGCGCGGCGGCTAGACGCTAGAGCGTAGCGGTGAACACGGTTGACGAGTGCATGTGAACACGCGGTAAATCGCCGAGGTACGGAACTCTTCGCCAGGGCTGCCGACGGGAAGACAAGTCCGTTGAATGCCCCCGAATCCGACGAATACGGGACGCCTTTCGACGGTTTCCGGCCAGAAATGTCGCTTCCATCCCGGCCGGGGGTCGCCGACGGGCCGGGCGCGAAACCGTGGTCGATCTCACGGAAACGCCCCCGGCCCCGCTGTGGAGCGGGGCCGGGGGTCGGAGTCGGGGGTCGGGGGCACCGGGAGGTGGGGGACCGGGGGCGGGGGTGGTCGGGGTGCCCGCCCCCGGTCCGGTCAGGCTCCGGCCGCGGCGGCCTCGCCCTGGAGGCCCTGGAGTGCGGCGACCAGGGCGTCCACGTCCTGCACGGTGTTGTACAGGGCCAGCGAGGCCCGCGCCGCGCTCTGCAACCCGTAGGCGGCGAGGGCGGGTTGGGCGCAGTGGTGGCCGGCCCGGACGGCGATGCCCTGCTGGTCGAGCGCCCCGGCGAGGGCGATCGGGTCCGTCCCGGCGAGCAGGAAGGTGAGCACCCCGATCTTGCCCGGGGCCTCGCCGATCAGCCGCAGCCCGGGCACCGTCCGCAGTGCCGCGGTGGCGTACGCGGTCAGCTGCTCCTCGTGCGCGGTGGCGGCCGCGCGGTCCAGCCCGGCGACGTACCGCAGGGCGGCCCGCAGCCCGGCGACCCCGCCGATGTGGCCGGTACCGGCCTCCAGGCGGTGCGGGACGGGGGCGTAGCTGGTCTCCTCGAAGCTCACCGAGTCGATCATGTTGCCGCCGCCCTGCCACGGGGGCATGGCCTCCAGCAGCTCCCGCTTGCCGTAGAGCGCGCCGATCCCGGTCGGGGCGAAGATCTTGTGCCCCGAGAAGGCGTAGAAGTCGGCGTCCAGCGCTGTCACGTCCACCGGGAAATGGGCCACCGCCTGGGCGCCGTCGACCAGCACCTTGGCGCCGTAGCGGTGGGCCAGCGCCGTCATCTCGGCCACCGGCGGCACCGTCCCCAGCACGTTGGAGGCGTGGGTGAGGGCCACCAGCTTGGTCCGGAAGGAGAGCAGGTCCCGGTAGGCGTCCTGGTCGAGCTGCCCGTCCGGGAGCAGCGGGATCGGGACGACCCGGGCCCGGCGCTCCTTGGCGATCAGCTGCCAGGGCACCAGGTTGGAGTGGTGCTCGGCGGCGGAGACCAGGATCTCGTCGCCGACGCCGAGGTTGGCCCGGCCCCAGGTCTGGGCCACCAGGTTGACGGCCTCGGTGGTGCCCCGGACGAAGACGATCTCGTCCGGGTCCGGGGCGCCGAGCAGCTTGGCGGCCTCGGCGCGGCCCTCCTCGTAGATCTGGGTGGCCTGCTTGGCGAGGGTGTGCGCCCCCCGGTGGACGTTGGAGGTGCCCGCCGAGTAGTGCTCGCCGACCGCCTCGACCACCTGGCGGGGCTTGAGGGTGGTGGCGCCGTTGTCCAGCCAGACCAGCGGGCGGCCGTTGACCTCGCGGTGCAGCTGGGGGAAGTCGCGGCGGACGGCCTCGACGTCGAAGCCCGCGGCGGGGGCGGTGGGCGGTGAGGTCCGGTCGGCCCGGCTGGGCAGCCAGTAGCGGGGGCCGCCGGCGGCGTGGGCGAGGGCCTCGGGGAGCGGGAACGGGGGCGCGGCGGCCGGGGAGGCGGTGGGAGCGCTCGGTGCGGCCGCAGCTCCCGGAACAGCCGGGGCTCCAGGAACGGCCGTTGCCCCCGGGGCCGCGTTGACGCCGGTGCCGCGCCCGAATCCGTCAGGAGTAGTCATGGTAGTTGGACACCTCGACGTTCTGCAGCACGGCGACGGCGTCGTCCACCAGCGCGGCGGTCGAGAAGTAACTGGTCACCAGGTAGGAGGTGATGGCCTGCCGGTCGACGCCCATCGCGCGCACCGCCAGCCCGGGCTCGACCTCGTCCGGGACCTTGGCCGGCCGCAGGCCCACCACGCCCTGGCGCTCCTCGCCGACCCGCATCAGCAGGATGTTGGTGGTGCCGGGCGCGGAGTTGGCCGAGCCCTTGAGGTCCAGCTTGTCGGAGGGCAGCAGCGGCACGCCGCGCCAGGTCAGGAACGGGCTGCCGAACAGCTCGACGATCTGCGGCGGCACCCCGCGCCGGGTGCACTCGCGGCCGAACGCGGCGATCGCCCGCGGGTGGGCCAGGAAGAAGGCGGGCTGCTTCCAGACCCGGGCGAGCAGCTCGTCCAGGTCGTCCGGGGTGGGCGCGCCGCCGCGGGTGCGCACCCGCTGGGTGGGCACCACGTTGTTGAGCAGTCCGTACTCGGGGTGGTTGAGCATCTCCCACTCCTGGCGCTCGCGCAACGCCTCGACGGTCAGCCGGAGTTGGGCCTGGACCTGGTCCATGTCGGAGTTGTAGATGTCCGCGACGCGGGTGTGCACCTTGAGTACGGTCTGGGCGATGCTCAGCTCGTACTCGCGCGGGCTCTCGTCGTAGTCGACGAAGGTCTCCGGCAGGTACGGCTCGCCGGAGTGGCCCGAGCTGAGGTCGATCGGGTGCTCGGCGTCGACCTGGCCCCGGGTGGCCGCGAACTCGTCCAGCTGGGTGCGCAACGAGGGCTCCCGGTCAGCGAGTTCGGTGAGCAGGCGGCGGTCCAGGCTGAGCACGGTACAGGAGCTGACGGCCTTCACCCGGTACGGCATCGCGGTGCCGGCCGCCCAGGCGGCGGCGTCGAAGAAGTCGCCGTCGCCGAGCACGCCCAGCAGGGCGTCCTGGCCGTACTCGCCGGTGGCGCGCTTCTCGGCCCGCCCGGAGGCTATGACGTGCAGCTGCTCGGCCGGGGCGTCGGCGTCGACGATCAGCTCGCCGGGCGCGACCTCGCGCTCGGTGAACCCGGCGGCCAGGGCGGTGAGCACCGGACCGTCGACCTGGCTGAGGAAGGCCAGTTCGCGCAGGTCCTCGGGGATGATCCGGGTGGCGCCGGAGCCGTCGACGTAGGTGCCGACCAGGCCGTCGCCGAGGATGAAGCCCCGGCGGCGGTTGACCCGGAAGACGCCCGCCTCCAGGTCCACCCAGGGCAGCACCCGCAGCAGGTAGCGCGGGGTGATCCCGAGCATCTGCGGCACGGTCTTGGTGGTGGTGGCGAGGTTGCGGGCGGCGGAGGTACTGAGGCTCTGCTGGCTGGGCTGGTTCTGCGGAACGGCCTCGGTGGTCACGGCTGGTCCCCTCTGCGGCAGGTGTGGGAGGACGGGATCCGACCGGTGTCGGACCGCCTCGCCGAATCTTGCCGTCGGAACGGATTGACGTGGGCACGTTTGAAGGCCACGGAGAGCGGACAATTCCTGCGCAAACGAGCGACTCCAGCCCGCCAAACTCACTCGAACGGGTGGTCTTTCCATAACGGGGGCCGATGCTTCCCCAAGCGCACCTAGGAAGCACGGGGGGCGAGTTGGGGCGCACGGCGGGGGCGCCCCGGCCCGGCTGCCGGAGGGGGCGGGTGCATCTGTGGGTCGGGCTGCCGCCGGGCCTGACCGAGGAGGCCGCGGCCGCCGAACCGGCCGGCTTGGTGGAGGCCGCCGCGCGTCTGGGGTCCGACGCGCGGGGGCTGGTGGCTCAGGCGTAGGCCACAGGCGGCCCTCAGGCGTAGACCGCGATCCGGGGCTCGACCGTGCCCCGGGCGGGCGAGTGCAGGACGGTGATCCGGTAACTCTCGGTGAGGGTGTGGCCGGAGTGCAGGACGATCTTCGCCGGGATCAGCGCGGTGTACAGCGTGCCGGTCTGGCTGGCCAGCGGCACGGTGTGCCAGCTGCCGTCCGTCCCCCGCAGCTCCAGCCGGATGTCGGAGGGGCTGAGGAACGGGCCCCGCTGGGGCGACTCGACCAGGATCTGCGGGGCGACCGTCTGATCCTTGGGGGTGTCGTTGCGGTAACGGAAGGTGATCTGGTGCGGCGCCCGGTCGGTCGGCAGTGCGGAGTTGGGCAGGTCCACGAAGCGCACCGGCGCGGCAGCGGCCGGACCGGAGGCGGTTGCCGTGCGGCCCGTGCTGCCTGTGGTGGCCGTGGTGGCCGTGGTGGCCGTGGCGGCCGTGGCGGCCGGGGGCGCGGCGGCCGCCCGCGCGGGCGCCGTGAGCGCTGTGGCGGGCAGGACGGCGAGGGCGGCGGCGGTCAGCACCAGAGCCCGGCGGGGGATCGTCCTGGACGGCATGGCGCCTCCTTCGGTCGAGGGGCGGCTGGGGGCCGGTCGCCCGGCGGACGGTGTCCGCGGGGCCACGGACGGTCGCCGGCCGGGCGGTTCGTACTCCACCACCTTGCACGTGCCCGGCGGATGGCGCATCCGCCGGGCCCGTGCCCGGCGGATGCGGTGATCAGCGCAGCGGGCGGCAGAGCAGCGCGTCCGGGACGCCGTACTGGAGCCAGCGCCAGGTGTCGGCCACCCCGGCGACGTACTCGCCGTCGGCGCACTGGCCCTTGTAGGAGCCGGGCGCCCAGTCGCTCGCGACCGAGCCGCCGTTCGCCGGCCGGTTGTCGCCGTGGTCGAACCAGACCGTGCGACCGGTGCTCGGCAGCGCGGTGGCGGCCGGGGCGCAGAGCAGTGCGGACATCGCGTTGTTGCGGACGCTGTAGCCCACGGCGAAGGCGTTGTCCGGGCACTGGAGCTTGTCGTAGCCGGAGGCCCAGTCGCCGCCGGTGACGTAGCGCTGGTCGGTGACGGTCACCCAGTCCCCGGCGCCCAGCGGCGGCTGCCCCGCGTCGGTGCACAGGCCCCGGCTGCTGCCGCGGCCGAGGCCGGCCAGCCGCTGGCCGTCCGGGCAGTCGCCCTTGCGGTTGCCGGGGCTCCAGTCGGGCCGGGCCAGCATCCGGGCCGAGACGTCCTGGTCGCCGTGGTCGAGGTCGAGCATGTTCCAGCGGGCGACCGGTGTGACCGGCCCGGTGTACGAGGGGGCGTTCACCAGCTTGTTCCAGTCGGCCGCGCGCCAGTCGCCCGGGTCGTTCAGGCCGAGCTGCCGGCCGCCGGTGTCGTAGGAGAGCAGTGCCCAGCTGTCGTTCGGGACGCCGTCGTGCTGCCAGCCGACCAGCGGCCAGACCGCGAAGTCGGTGTCGTTGGCGACCAGGAGGTCGGTGAAGCGGTCGAACCAGGCCTGCTCCTTGGCGTCGGTGGAGCCGCGCCCGGCGGCGCCGAACTCGCTGACCCAGACCGGGGCGGTGAAGTGCTGGCCGTCCTGGGTGACGAACAGTGCCTCCTGGTTCACCACCTGGGCGAGCTGCTCGGGGGTGAACTCCTCGTAGCGCGGGTCCGAGGTCGAGCCCGGGCCGCTGCCGGCCCCGGTGTTGGCCGGGCCGGTGTAGGCGTAGAAGTGCGCCGCGTAGACCAGTTTGTCGGACCGGATCAGGGTGTTGGACAGGGCCGCCACCGGGGTGAGCATCGGCCGGCCGTGGGAGAACCCGGCGGCGGGGATGCCGTACCAGTTGATGCCCTCCATGATCACCAGCAGGTCCGGGTCGGCCTGGAGGATCCGGTTGCCGGCCTCCTCGAAGGCCGCGTACTCGTCGTGGGCGTCGCCCAGGCCCCAGTTGGGGTCGTCCCAGGTGTCGCGGCGCACCTCGTTGCGCAGGTCCGCGCCGACCACCCGCTTGTCGGCCTTGTAGCGGTTCGCCATGAACACCCAGTCGTCCTCCCACTGCTGGGTGCTCTGACCGCTGTTCCAGCGCTCGTTGCCGTCCAGGCCGCAGCAGAAGCGGTAGCTGGTGGTGTGGTTGTTGAGGACGACCGCGAATCCGTCGGCGGTCAGCGCGGCCACCACGGCGTCGTAGACCTGCAAGGGGGTCCTACCCCTGAGCTGCGGGTTGGCGGCGACGGCGGCGTCCGGGACGGCGGCGGTGTCGTGGATCATCGCGTTGGCGAACGGCAGCCGGACGGCGTTCAGGCCCAGGCCGTGGAAGCCCGCCAGGATCCGGTCGATCGGGGCCCGGTCCAGTCCGAGCGGGATGTTGTACGAGACCTGGCCGGCCTGGTTGTCCGCGGGGTCCGTGGTCGAGCCGCTGCCCTCCCAAGTCCCCTGTGCTCCGGCCCAGTTGCCGGCCTTGAGCTTGAACCGGTCGCCGTTGGCGTCGACCACGTACCGCCCCCGGGTGCTCAGCGGGCCGGTCCAGGAGGCGGCAAGCTGGGCGCCGGTCTGTACGGACGCGGCGGCCGGGGCTGCGGACGCGGCGGGGGCGGCCGCTTGTGCGGGTGGGGCGGCGCTGACGAGCGCGGCCAGCAGGCCGGCCGCCGCGAGCACGGCGGTGCGGGCCGTTCTGAGGGGTGTCACGGATGCTCCGGTGAGGGTGACGGGGGCAGGGCTTGTTGACGGTACGTCAAAAGCACTGCCGGAACGAGACCCGTGGACCGGCCTCCGATGGAGCGGGCGCGACCACGCCCCGGTGCCGACGGGGGAGCCGGCGGGGGAGTCGACGGGGGAGCCGGTGAACCACCCGGAGCGCGGGCCCGCGGCCGGGCCGCCGGACGCGAGCCCGCCGGGTCGCCGGGGTGAGCTGGGGCTCGGACCCGCCGCAGGGGGTGCGCTTCGTCCGAACCGGCCCGCGGGCCCCCTTCGACCTCGGTCACCAGGGAAATTCCGGGATTCGTGAATCGAACCCCGAGAACGGGGAAGGCGCAGCATGCCTCCGCACCAGCGAAGGATCACACCGGGAGGGCGAAGGAACGGAGCTCGTCGTGATCGTCCTCGGAGTCATCCTCCTCGTCATCGGATTCGTCAGCGGCATTTCCATCCTGTGGACCGTCGGCGTCATCCTGCTTCTCATCGGCCTCGTCCTGCTGGTCATGGGCGCGGTCGGCCGCGAGGTCGGCGGCCGCCGCCACTACTGGTAGGAGCGGCCGTTCGACGGCAGGGCGCCGCGTCCGCGCGTCGGACGCCATCACGACGCGCCGGACCCATCACGACGCGCCGGACGCCATCACGAAAGGAACCAGTCATGAGTATCGGCAAGAAGGCCGCGCACAAGGCCGAAGAGGTCAAGGGCAGTGTGAAGAAGACCGTCGGGCGGGCCACCGGCGACCGCGTCCTGGAGGCGGAGGGCCGCGGCGACCAGGCCAAGGGCGACCTCAAGCAGGCCGGGGCCAAGGTCAAGGACGCCTTCAAGCACTGACCGGCCCGGCGTGGCGCTGGTAGGCGCCCGCCGTTCCCCTCCGGGCCCGGCTCCGTCCGAGGAGCCGGGCCCGGAGGGGAACGAGCACGTTCCGGACCGCCGGGCCTTCCGTCCCGCCGGGCCTTTCGTCCCACCGGCCCGAGCGCTTATGACAACAGCATTGACGTGAAACGACACCGCCGGTTTCATGGCTCGCACTTCCCCACCCCCGGGCGCCCCCCGAACCTCCGCGCCCGCCCCCACATCCCCCCACGAGCAAGGCGGTGATCCGTTGGCATCGACGCTGAGGGACGACACGGGCAGCGGCCCGAGAACCGGCGCGCAGCACGGCGCCATGCACAAGTCCATCGGCCTGCTGGACGGCGCGGCCATCGCCGCCTCCAGTACGGCCGCCACCAGCAGCATCGGGATCGGCCTCGGGCTGATGGCGGGCGTCGTCGGCCTCCACCTGCCCGCGATCATGCTGCTGGCCTTCCTCCCCGTCCTCGCCATCGCGGGCGGCTACGGACGCCTGAACGCCGTCGAACCCGACGCCGGCAGCAGCTACCGCTGGGTCGGTCGCACGCTCAGCCCCTGGCTGGGCTTCCTCACCGGCTGGGTGAACACCGTCGGCACCGTGGTCTTCATGGCCTACACCACCACCGTCACCGGCTCGGCCGTCATCCAACTCCTCGACCAGGCGCACCTGCGCAGCATCGCCGGCCTGCGCCTGGACGCCGACTCCACCGTCCAGTGCACCGTGCTCGGCCTGGTCGTCCTGATCGGCGCCGCGCTGGTCGCCGTCCGCGGCCTCGACCTCGCCGCCCGACTCCAGAAGGCCCTGCTGGTCTTCGAGTACGCGGTGCTGCTCGGCTTCTGCGGCTACGGCCTGTTCGCCGGCGACCAGCCCTTCTCGCTCCACTGGTTCAACCCCTTCGACCTGCCCTCCTTCGGCGCCCTGGCCCAGGGCATGGTGCTCGCGGTGTTCTGCTACTGGGGGTTCGAGTCCGTGTTCAGCGTCAGCGAGGAGGTCCGCGACCCGCGGGACGCCTCCCGCGGCGGCTTCCTGGCCCTGGTGGTCATGCTGCTGCTCTTCCTGCTCGCCGGGACGGCCTTCCAACGGGTGCTCCCGCTTGACGAGTTGGCCGACAACGGCGCCCACGGACTCACCTACTTCGGCACCACCCTCGCCCACCAGCCGCTCGCCGCACTGCCGTTGATCGCGCTCACGTTCTCCGCGGTGGCCTCGCTCCAGTCCTCGGTGATCCCGACCGCGCGCGGGATGTACGCGATGGGGCGCGACGGCGTGCTCGGCCCGGTCTGGACCAGGCTGCACCCGCGGCACGCCACCCCCGCCGTCGGCACCCTGCTGGTCACCGGCTTCGCCGCGCTGCTCGCCCTCGCCTCGATCGCCATCCCGACCGTCAACGACCTGATCTCGGCCGCCGTCAACGCGATCGGCATCATCGTCGCCCTCTACTACGCGCTCACCGCCGTCGCCTCCGCCGTCCGCTTCCGCGGCCTGCTGCGCACCGACCCGGTGCAGGGCCTGCGCGCGGTGGTCGGCCCGCTGCTCGGCGCGGCGTCGCTGCTCGCCGTCGGCGGCTACCTGGCCTGGACCTTCTACGACTCCACCGACCACTTCGAACTGTCCGCTGACAACGGCTGGTTCGAGCTGACCGTGGTGGTGCTGATGATCGTCACCGGCCTCCCGTCGGCAGCCTGGGCCCGCTGGCGGCGCCGCTCGCCGTACTTCCTCGACCCGACCGCCTGAGCCGCACCGCCCGTACCGCCCGCACCGCCCGCACTCCCGTACCGCACGAAGGAGCACCACCCATGACCGAGGCCGACCTCGTCCTCACCCACGGCCCCGTCCACACCGGCGACGCCGCCCGCACCCGGGCGAGCAGCCTGGCCGTGACCGGAGGGCGGATCACCGCCGTCGGCCACGACGAGGTCCACCAGTTGATCGGGCCGCGCACCGAGGTCGTGGACCTCACCGGCAAGCTGCTGCTGCCCGGCTTCCAGGACGCCCACATCCACGCGGTCTACGGCGGCGTCGAGTTGGCCGCCTGCGACCTCACCGGCACGGTCGGCGTGGCCGAGTACCTGGGCCGGATCCGCGACTACGCCGAGGCCAACCCCGACCAGGAGTGGATCACCGGCAGCGGCTGGTCCCTGGAGAGCTTCGAAGGCGGCCTGCCCACCAGGCAGTTGCTCGACTCCGTCGTCCCCGACCGCCCGGTCTACCTGACCAACCGGGACCACCACGGCGCCTGGGCCAACACCCGGGCCCTGGAGCTGGCGGGCCTCACCCGGGACACCCCCGACCCGGCCGACGGCCGGATCGAACGCGAACCCGACGGCACCCCGGCGGGCACCCTCCAGGAGGGCGCCACCGCACTGGTCGCCCGCCTGGTGCCCCCGGCCACCGCCGCCCAGCGACTGGCCGGCCTGCTCCGGGCCCAGCGCCTGCTTCACTCGCTCGGCATCACCGGCTGGCAGGACGCCCTGCTCGGCGAGTTCAACGGCCAGCCGGACCCGTCCGACGCCTACCTGGCCGCCGCCCGCTCCGGCGAACTGACCGCCCGGGTCACCGGCGCGCTCTGGTGGGACCGTGCGCGCGGCGCCGAACAGATCCCCGAACTCGTCCGGCGCCGCGCCGAGTTGAGCCACGGCCGGTTCCGGGCCGGCTCGGTGAAGATCATGCAGGACGGCATCGCGGAGAACTTCACCGCCGCGATGACCAGCCCCTACCTGGACGGCTGCGGCTGCGCCACCGCCAACTCCGGCCTCAGCTTCGTCGATCCGGCCGCGCTGTGCGAGTACGTCACCGAACTCGACGCGCTCGGCTTCCAGGTGCACTTCCACGCCCTCGGCGACCGGGCCGTCCGCGAGGCGCTGGACGCCGTCGAGGCCGCCCGGGCGAAGAACGGCCGCCGCGACACCCGGCACCACCTCGCCCACCTCCAGGTGGTGCACCCGGACGACCTGCCCCGCTTCGCCCGGCTCGGCGCCGTCGCCAACATCCAGCCGCTGTGGGCCGCGCACGAACCGCAGATGGACGAACTCACCATCCCCTTCCTCGGCCCTGAACGCGCCGCCTGGCAGTACCCCTTCGGCGGGCTCCAGCGGGCCGGTGCCACCCTCGCGGCGGGCAGCGACTGGCCGGTGAGCAGCCCCGACCCGCTGGCGGGCCTGCACGTCGCCGTCAACCGGATGGAACCCGGCGCCACCGACGACCGGGTCTTCCTGCCCGAGCAGCGCCTCGACCTCGCCTCCGCCCTCGCCGCCTACACCGCCGGCTCCGCCCACGTGAACGGCCACGACGACGCCGGCACGCTCGCCGTCGGGCAACTCGCCGACCTGGTCGTGCTCGACCGCGACATCCTCACCGGCCCCCCGGAGCAGATCGCCGAAGCCCGCGTGCTGCGCACCTACGTGGGGGGTGAACTCGTCCACGCGGCCGAGTGACCGACCAACGGGTCGCCGGGCCGCTGGCCCGGCGACCCGTGCCTGCGTGGCGACCCGTGCCTGCGTGGCGACCCGTGCCTGCGTGGCGACCCGTGCCTGCGTGGCGACCCGTGCCTGCGTGGCGACCCGTGCCCGTGTGGCGACCCTGCCGTCCTGCGGCGTGGCGCGTCCCTGCCGTACGGCCTCGGGGCTCCTCGGCCCCTGGGCGCCTAGCCGTCCGCGACGGGCCTCGCGCCTGGCGCCGCCCGCCCCCTCCCGCCCGCCGGGCGGCCTCCCCCCCTCAGCCCGCCGGCCAGGCGGGCCGCTGCGGCGTCGAGCAGCAGGTCGAGCGCGTACGGGTAGCCGCTGCGCCGCATGTCGGTGGAGAGCAGGTGGGCGGTGGCGGCGATGTGGGGGTGGGTGGCGGCGTCGAGGCGGGCGTAGGAGGCCTGCCAGACCTGGAGGTCTGCCGTGGCCGCGGCGGCGGGGAGGGCGAGGGCGGCGGCGTCCAGGGCGGCGAAGCCGAGGCTCTGGTCGACGAAGGCGTGGTAGATCGCGACGGCCTCCGGGTCGGGGAAGCCGGCGGTGCGCAGCACGCCGAGGATCGTCTCGACGGCGGCCGCCTCGTGGCTGCGTCCGGTGGTGCGGTGGGCGGCGAGCAGGGCGGCCTGGGGGTGGGCGAGGTAGGCGGTGTGGATCCGCAGGCCGATGGAGCGCAGGTCGGCGCGCCAGTCGCCGGTGGGGCGCCAGCCGGCCTGGGCGCGCCCGATGAGCTCGTCGGCGATGGCCAGCAGCAGGTCGTCGGTGCTGTGGAAGTAGCGGTAGACGGCGCTGGGGTCGGCGCCGAGCGCGGTGCCGAGCCGGCGGACGGTGAGCGCCTCGGCGCCGTGCTGCCCGACCAGCCGCAGTGCGGTGTCGATGATCAGCTCCCGGGAGAGCACGACGCCCTGCTTGGTGGGTCGCCGCCGACGGCGCTGGGGCTCGGGGACCACGCGTTCGCTCATGCCCGCAGGTTATGTCAGCGGTGTTGACGCAGGACAGGGGTGGGAGGTGCCGTTCGCGGTCGGACCGTGGGGGAGGTCGAGCGCGGGCAAAGGTTGCTCCTGGGGCTGGTGGGTTGGAATGAATCGTGGACGGTTCTGTGCAGGCCGTGACGAATTCCCGGGGCATTCGTAGTGCTGTTCGAGGTTCGGTCACCCTCCGTGGTCGGGCGGCTTTGTCGACTTGGCGCTCATTCCGTGTCGAGAGCTTGTCCGGGCCCGGGTTCCCGCTGGTGAGAGGGGGTGAAACCTGGCCATCCGTCAGGGGAGTCGTGGTGGATACGTCTGACAGGTCATCAAAGTTCCACAATCGACCACCCGGTTGGGTGAAATCCCTTTAAGCTCACGTTAACCACAGCAGTTTCAGGCCACGCTGTGGGCTCCCTCAGGTAGTCGGGCCATTTGGGCTCTTTGGACCATGAGAGCAGGGATGAACACAACGAATGAACTGATGAACGGCGCCGCGCGCGGCCCGGACCGGTCACGGGCGGGCCGGTCCGGCCGCCGCGTCGTGGGCCGGATCGCGGCGCTCGCCGTCGTCGTCGGCAGCAGCTCGCTGGCGGCGGTCCCGGCGGCGGTCTCGCAGACCGGCGACGGGACGGTCACGGTCCGGGTGATCCGGGCCGTGGACGACTCCGGCACCTGGACGCCCGCGCTGGAGCCGAACATGGCGGGCGTCAAGGTGACCCTCACCGACGACGCCGGGGTGTCGATCGACGGCACCACGGCGGCGGACGGCACGGTCACCCTGGCGCCCGCGACCAGCAAGGCCACCGGCGGCAAGTACCGCGTCCAGGTGGTGAATCCGAAGCCGGGCGTGCTGTTCCCGGCCTTCGCCTCCCGCCAGGGCCTGGACGGCGCGCCGAACCAGCTCAGCTCCAACGAGGAGTTCGTCGACCTCGGCGGGGGCAAGAACGTCTCCTACACCACCGGGCTGTGGAACCCGGCGGACTACTGCCAGAAGAACGCTCCGCTGGTGACCGCCTGCCAGACGCCCACCTACCAGGGCAAGTCCGAGCGCACCCTGGTCTCCTTCCCGTACAGCGCGCGCGGTCAGGAGGGCCCGGGCAAGGACGTCGTCGCGACGAAGGTCGCCACCGACGCCGACACCGGAACGATCTTCGGCATCGCCTGGAACAAGGCCGACAAGCGGGTGTTCTCCGCGGCGACGGCCAAGCGCACCACCGACTACGGCCCCGCCGGCTCCGGCGGGATCTACGTCACCGACATGAGCGACCCCACCAAGCCGGGGAAGACGAGCGTCTTCACCACCGTCCCGAACGCGGGCAGCACCGTGCACGGGTCCGGGACGGACGACGCCTTCCTCGACGTCCCCGGGAAGGAGAGCCTGGGCGGCATCAAGATCACCGACGACGGCAAGGATCTGTTCGTCGTCAACCTGAACGACCGCAAGCTCTACCGCTACGACGCCACCGCGCCGACGGCCTCGGCGCCGAAGGCCGCCTACCCGATCCCGGACCCCGGCTGCCCGTCGGCTGCGGACTGGCGTCCTTACGGTCTGGGGCTGCAGGACGGCACCGGCTTCCTCGGCGGGGTCTGCTCCGGCGAGTCCACCGGCAAGCTCACCGACGTGCGCGCCCTGGTCCTGCCGTTCGACCTGGCCACCGGGGCGTTCGGCAAGCCGGTGCTGGACCAGCCGATGGACTACCCCCGGCAGTCCACGGTCGGCAGCGGACCGTGCGACGGCGCCGGCTGGTTCGCCTGGACCAGCACCTTCCCGGCCTCGCAGAACGGCAAGGTCTGCGGCAACAGCACCATCGCGTTCCCCGAGCCCGAGCTCGGCGAGATCCTGTTCGAGACCGACGGCTCGATGCTGCTGGCCTTCAAGGACCGCTTCGCCGACCGCGGACCGGGCGCCCCGGCGCCCAACTCGGCCACCGTGATGTCCGGCGGCGACCTCAACAAGGCTTGCCCGTCGAACGGCACGTACGTGATGGACGTCAACCTCGGCTGCGGCAAGACCGTCCGCGGTGCCCGGTTCTTCTCCACCGGCTGGGACGCCGTCGGCCACCACAACACGGTGTTCGCCGGCATCGCGCTCTCGAAGGTCGAGAGCACCGTGGCGGGCTCCGCCTTCGACCCGGACCACACCCCGGTCGGCTACGGCACCTCCTTCATGGAGCGGGCGGACGGCAGCCACGACCCGAAGTTCGGGCTGCGGCTGACCCCGGCGGGGACCGGCTCCCCGTTCGGCAAGGGCGCGGCGATGGGTGACCTGGAAGTGCTCTGCGACCAGGCGCCGCTGCAGATCGGCAACCGGGTCTGGTACGACCCCGAGCGCAAGGGCATCCAGAACCCGGGCCAGACCCCGGTCAAGGGCGCCACCGTCAACCTCTACGACGAGTCGGGGAAGGTCCTCGGCACCACGAAGACCACGGCGCGCGGCGAGTACTACTTCGACAACAGCAACGTCCCCGGAGGCCTCAAGCCGCACACCAAGTACACCATCCGGATCGACAACCCCGCCGACTACGCCAAGGGCGGCCCGCTGTACCACTGGGTGCCCACCGACCACGACGTCGGCGACAACCACTTCATCGACTCGAAGGGCATCGTCCCCGCCGGCGCCAGGTTCCCCGAACGGGCGCTGACCACCGGCGGACCGGGCGAGAACGACCACACCTTCGACTTCGGCTACCGCCAGCAGGAGGGCGCGCTCAAGCTGGTCAAGAACGACCAGGACGGCAAGCCGCTCGCCGGTGCCAAGTTCCAGCTCTGGCACGAGACCAACGGCACCGACGGCCTCCAGGCCGCCGGGGCCAAGCCGGACACGCCCGTCGGTGACCCGTGCACCACCGGCAAGGACGGCATCTGCCAGGGCACCGGCGTGCCCGGGACGTACTACTGGCAGGAGTTGAGCCCGCCCGACGGCTACTCGGCGCCCGACAACACGGTCTTCGGACCGCTGGTGCTCACCGCCGACAACCTGGAGGACGGGGTCAGCGTCACGGCCGTCAACAAGCTCATCCCCACCCCGACGCCCACCGCGTCGTCGACGCCGACCCCGACGCCGACGACGGCCCCGCCGACGACCCCGCCGAGCACGCCGAACCCGCCGGCGCCCGCTCCCGGCGGCGAACTCCCGCACACCGGGGCCAGCAGCGCCATGCCGCTGATCGCGACCGGCGCCGCGGTGCTGATCGCCCTCGGCGCGGGACTGTTCCTGGTGGTGCGCCGACGCCGGGGCCAGCACCAGTAGCCCTGCTGTCGGCCACCCACCCCGGCCTGACGGGGTGACGCCCGGACCGGGCGGGTCCGCGGACCGAGAGGACCGCGGGCCCCCCCCGGGACCCGACCCGGGCCCCCCCCAGCCCCCACGCGA